>JACDDF010000612.1 GCA_013817135.1 Nitrospirales bacterium | reverse complement strand
CATGGATGCTTTCGTACATTGTAATAACACCTCTCCTGGGAGGTATGAATCATCCTATCCAGAAAGGAGTTAGGCACCATGACCATTTGTCTCATGTTAGGAATCACCTTTTACTCGGTGACGTACGTATTGCCACCGGATGTGCAGAATATAGTAGGGATCCGGTCTCAAAGAGGAATTCACATGTGATCTATGAACAGTGGCAAAGAGAAGTTTTGTATTGGCATAGGAATGGCCGAGTGAGATCAGAAATCAGTGAGTCAGGAAAAGGATGGGGCCTGTCCGAAGGCGAAGAGAGAATTGTGCCTATTCCAAATGGGGATTCACACATGCTGAAGGTTGATCAACCCACTCCGAATGGGGCGTGCCTCGACAAGACGTTTTTGCCCAGCCGCTTGGAAGGAAGTGACTTTATGCGAATGCCGAAAAATGAAACTCTCAATTCGAGAGCCTGTTTAGGTCGCGTCTTGATCGTCAGTCGGGATCACGTAATTCGTGATTTCCTGGGACAGATAATAAAGCTGCACGGGTATGATTGCGAATACCTTGAGGAATTGCCAGAGGTCATGGTGGAACAAACTTGGAAGGGTTTTGATGCACTATTCATTGACAACCACTTTCTGGAGCAATTTAAGCATGGCATGGGCCATGGATCTTCCTATGTCTCAGGTTATCCTTTGGTGGTGGTATTGGGAGATCTTCCTCCATCGGATGAAACGGGGCTTTTTCGTGTGCTGAAAAAACCGTTGGATTATCGTCAGATGGGCAGATTAATGGATGAATGTCTTTCTTTGAAAACGCAAAGACGCGCATCACAAGGCGATTAGCAGTTCAATCGTAACTGTTGAAATTTTTTGTCACGGTGCGGAACGCCCAGGGCGACTACCTATTCGAGCTGAACTTGACAGTTGGGGCTTTTAGAGGGGGTCTTCAACTGGAAATAGGCGAGGATTGGCTAGTCGCCCCAGGTTTTTTTACGGTGGGTGATCGGTTTGTTCCATGGATCGCAAAGAAATTGTAGGTGAACGTCCGGTTGGGTAAAGAACAAGAAAGTCTGGACGGATCTTGCATTTAATTTTGTGTTACGAGAGGATGATGCGGCCTTTTGTGACTCCCTCACGTTTTTAATTCTGGAGAACAAACGGTTCTATCGTCCACTCTCATGATATGAAGGATGTAATGCTTAAAGAGTTCAAAGAGTTTGCCATGCGAGGCAATGTTGTCGACATGGCCGTCGGTGTCATTATTGGAGGAGCCTTCGGGACAATCGCCAAATCCCTGGTTGCTGACGTGTTGATGCCTCCTATTGGACTCTTGTTGGGTGGTGTTGATTTTTCTAACCTGTTTGTCACCCTTAAGGATGGAGTGCCCCCCGGCCCGTATCATGCGTTGGTCGAGGCTCAGGCAGCGGGAGCCGTTACGGTGAATTATGGGGTCTTCCTAAATTCGGTTATTAGTTTTCTTATTGTGGCCTTTGCCGTTTTTATGGTGATTAAAGCCATTAATCAGATGAAACGTGAAGAAAAAAAGGCCCCGCCTGCGGATCCTACAACGAAAGAATGCAAATTCTGCCACATGACGATTCCCATTCAGGCCACAAAGTGCGGACATTGTACTTCCGAATTAGCGAAGTCCGCATAGTGGATCAGGCATGTCCTAAGACTGGCATGAGTTAATTTGAAATCCGCGGACTCGGTATACGCAGACCTTCATGGAGGTAGCATGGGACGCGTGTGATCTATCACCGACGTTGATTGTGAAACAAATAGGCAATGAAAAAATGCGGCATTCCTGAGGACGAGGCCTGCCGAATTTTTTGACTCGATGTCATAATGCCAACCGGTACTGAGCGTCATCCAGGACTTTATGCTTCAAACCATTTTCTGCGGTAAATGACAGGTTTTGTGTTCAGGTGGACTTACCCTGCCCTTATTGTGTTAAGTTTTACTACCTTCCTACATTGATAGCAGCCTTCGTGTTTTTCTCTATATAAGCTGACAATACAGTTTCTCCCTGTCCCACCATCAAACTGTAGAGAATATCTGCAGGGTGATCGGCGTTATGTATTTTTATCGAAAGGAGCGATCTATGGACATGAGTAAATTGACTGAAACGTTACAAGTGAACCTTGGGGAAACGTTGCCCAATGTTTTGGGTGCATTAGGCATTCTTCTCCTGGGGTGGATTATGGCTCTGATTGTGAGAGCTGGAATCCGGAAGGGTCTGGGCATGTTGAACGTCAATCAGCGATTGCGTTCGACCACCGGGACCGCCATGGATGTGGAAGG
>JACDDF010000611.1 GCA_013817135.1 Nitrospirales bacterium | reverse complement strand
TACGATTGCGGCAGTAGATGGGGAGTCGGCGCAAAAGGCAATGGATATGGTTCTGAGAATTGTTGAAGAAGCGGAGATTGGGAAAATCTACCTCGGGACGGTGCGAAAGATTGTAGATTTTGGGGCTTTTGTGGAAATTCTCCCTGGTATGGATGGACTTGTGCACATTTCGCAATTAGCTCCTCACCGTGTGGCCTCGGTCACGGACGAAATTTCTGAAGGTGAACAGATTCTTGTGAAAGTCCTGGAAATTGATCGACAAGGGAAGATTCGTCTTAGTCGGAAAGACGCCATGGCTGAACAGACGGAGAAGGATCAGCTCACCTCTTAAAGCCTGTCAGAGTAACAAAGCGTGTATAAAAAAGTCATATTGGATAACGGAGTCCGTGTTGTCCTGGAGCGGATGTCGTCATTGAAATCCGTTGCCCTAGGGGTGTGGGCCACGGTTGGAAGTCGTTACGAAGCAAAAGGTGAGGGTGGCCTATCTCATTTCATTGAACATATGATGTTCAAGGGCACGCCAAAACGGACTGCATCTCAGATTTCCAATGAGATCGATGCCTTGGGTGGTGAAATGAATGCCTTTACCACTCATGAGGCCACGGCTTTTTACGTGAAGGTGTTGGACCAGCAAATGGGGCTGGCATTTGATCTCATCGCCGATCTGTTTCACCATTCAAGGTTTTCTGCCAAAGACATTGTAAAAGAAAAACAAATCGTCCTTGAGGAGATCCGTACCGTTCAGGATGACCCAGAGGACTATATTCATGAATTGCATGCTAAGGATATCTTCGGCTCCCATCCGTTGGGGCGTCCGATCTTGGGAGAGCCTGGGGTAATGAAGCGACTAAATCGCCATTTGCTCATGCAGTATAGACAACAGCACTACCGCCCAGAACACACGATCATTGCCGTGGCCGGCAACTTTTCCTTTCCAGAAATCATTGATACCGTCAATTCATATTTTGGTCAATGGAAGCGGAGCGAATATGACAAGTATCCCTCAACTATCCAGGAAACACCCTGGCCCGATCAGCCGCAGGAACGACAAAGTCTTCACGTGAAACCACTGGAGCAGGTTCATGTGTGTGTCGGGTTTAAGGGGTTGCCGGTGGGGCATCCGGATCGGTATGCAGGTCATGTCTTAAGCACGATTCTGGGAGGAGGAGTCAGTTCGCGATTATTTCAGGAAATCCGGGAAAAACGCGGATTGGCCTATACAATTTATTCTCATCTTTCAGGTTTTTTGGATGGTGGGACACTCACCGTCTATGCCGCTACACGCCCGAATGAAGTTGCAGCCGTTATTGACCGAATTTGTCAAGAAACCAAAAAGTTATGCCGTCGGGACGTGGTGAGCAAGGAATTGGAGCGAACCAAAACCCAATTAAAGGGAGGTTTGATGTTGGGATTGGAAGGAACGTACGGGCGGATGAATAAATTGGCAAAAGACGAAATGTATCAAGGGCGTCATGTCACCCTTCAGGAAATGGTCAAGGCCATTGATCGGATAACCCCTGAACAAATTCGGCAATTAAGCCAGAAATTATTTGATCTACAACAGTTTGTGGTTACGGCATTGGGACCCATCCCGAAAAGGGGAATTCCGAGGTGGGGATAAGCCCTAAGCCGCATCTTTTTACGCTTGACAACCATGCCCTGGATGGGTAGCATGGGACCCTTTTAAAACTCTGATTTACCCTTTAAGAACTAAGGGTATGGGAAACTTGGGAAAAGTCGATTCGAAGATAAACAAAGGTCAAGTTGTTTTTTACTTTTTGTCATTCTAACACTGTAAGGAGGGAGCAGATGAAGAAGTCATCTCTACGTCGTGAATTGGTAGCTCTCTGTGCCATTGGCCTGTTGGGTCTTGGATTAGCAAGCGTTGGGTACGCTGCTGGTCCCGGTCCTGATAAGTCAAAAGGTGACCCAAATGATATCGCCACCCAGGGTGATATTACTTATAAGGGCGAAGCGGTCACGAGTTTGAAGGGTAGGTTTTATGCGCAATGGGCAGATAACCCTGAGGGAGAAATTTTATTCGGGATTCAGTACTGGAACGCATCTGGCCCACAAGAAACAGCTGATCCTCCAGGACGGGCTACTGATGATCGCAACGTTGCTCTCCCTGATCCATTGTATATCTGTTGCGCCTGGGGTTTTGCGGGTGGGAATGAAAAAAACAATCCTTATGGCGGTTGGTACAATCCACAAACCACCGTTCGATTGGCTGTGAAAGACAAGGCATTAATGGACCAACTCACGAAGGCAGCCCAAGAGCTCGTGGCCA
>JACDDF010000055.1 GCA_013817135.1 Nitrospirales bacterium | reverse complement strand
AGCCCTGTTTGAGAGGTCAGCATGGCTTTGCGCTCGTTCATCGGCCGTGCCCGAGCGCGTGTGCTAAAAAATCCTTCTCCATCGTCCACTGCCCAATCTTGGCATGTAACTTTTGTTGTACCTGCTCTTGCGTCGCGGCTTCTACCATCCCAGCTCCAAACACGTTCGCGGCCTTCGTGACCAACTGCTTCTTCCAATCCTGGATCTGATTGGGGTGGACATCAAAGTGCTCCGCTAACTCGGCCAAGGTGCGCTCCCCCTTGACCGCCGCTAAGGCCACTCTCGCCTTAAACGCCGGGGAATGATTACGTCGAGATCGTCGTGTCATCTTCTGCTCCTTTCGTTGAAGAAAATATACCGCAGAAGATTTCACTTAGCATCTGGAAATAGCTGTCCAATAGATGGGGTCCACTGCTGTTCACCGGGAAGTCCCTGAACTTGTCGTAGCATGGTCTCCGCAAATCGCAAATGTTCAAGTTGCAGTTCCCATTGTTCCAGATGAACTGTCCATCCTTGAAGATCAAGCTTTCGCAATTCCTGAATGACTGGATCATGGGTGACAGGAAGGTTATGGAAAAAATCTATCCGTTTTCTGATGTTATCCAGGTTGATGGGCAATTCTCCAATGTGTCTTTCCACATCACTGAGAATCGATTGTATAGGCCGAATTTATTCGGCGAATGCCGACTCGGTTCCCATTCCCGTAAGGATCACGGCCAAAACCACCAGAAGTACTGGCAATCTTTTTACGATAAACATCATGTTCCTTTCTCTTTCCTCGAACAGTGCGTTCCGCTATGCATGCCAGACAATCTGATCTCTTCCCTTTCTGAATCCCCTTATCGAATGGCAACAAGGTCCATGTACACTCCTCAACGTCATCCCGTTGGCTGAAGTTTATTCATACGTCCATTGATCACAGAAGCCATACCCTAAAACACCACTAAGCACCGAATAATTATTATGTTCGGAAAACTGCGTCGATTGGTAGGGTATGGCCCTCATATTTAATGAAAGGTGATCCTAGATAACTCATTCATTGAATCTTTAGCCCATAGTTTTCACTGAGTGAATGTTTGTCGAATATTGGCGGGATTAAATTGGGACTCACTTTCCTTCAAGATTCCATTGTAATGCTGCCGGGGCACTCCACTTAATGAATCGCTTGGAATGATTAACATGATAGTGCGTGAACGCTGAATTATCTCGCACATTATAGGATCGATCGGTACCGTCCTGATCATGGATAGGCGGCGTTTCAAGATTGCTCAGGCCCCCGAGGTGGAAATCGAGCTCACTATTCGTCAGTCCCAATATTTTATAACAAAATGGGTTCCCCCTCGGAGAGTTCCTCTGTGGTCCTGAACATCAAAATCGACGATGGTATCCAACACAGGTTCACGTCTCAATTGTTTCAAAGCTTACGGGTTCGCACCTTTTCGAATGGCGTGCAGGTCTATGGGAAAGGTCTTGAGGCCTTATACCTTGACCCGGGGACGATCATTCAATTGGGATTCGGATGCTACGGCCAGATGACTACGAATTCAACTGCGACCTCCATTCGGCCATGCGAGGTAAATTGTTGCTCCTCCAGGTGGATGTGGTGTAATCATCCTAGCTCTATCGTGTAGGCTATCGACAGGCGGCGGTTAGAGCCAAAGCCAAAAATATAGACCCATAACAGATTATTTCTAGATTCACCAAAATTTCCGCTCACAGACATCAGAGACACGGTGAGATTTTGAGAAACCAGTTCATTTACCTTATTTTTAACCCCTTGATTATGTCAGAATCAGAAAGGGTTCGGTCGCAATGCGTCAAAGACTTTTGTATGTATCGGTGAAGTCGTTCTGAGCACGACAAGGAGGACATCATGGAGGTAGTCACATTACTCATCGCTGTCGTCGCGTTAGTGATTGCGATCCTGGCATTTCAGCGAACCGGCGGGGGGATTCGCGATCTCCGTCGTCAAATAGAAGACCTCAGCGAAAAATCCGAACATGCGACAAAAGGGGCTCGCGACATGACCGCCGATGCCCTCAGCCGCCTGGAAACGTTTATTCGTGGACAGCAGAAACCTTCTCCAATGCAGCAGAAACCCTTGGAAGACACACTTCCAACCACGGACCAGAACTCTCCTCAAACGGAACAGGAAAGCCCGAAAACAGAACCTCCAACCACAGAGCAGAAACCATGAGACCATGGTTCATGCCGACGGCGGTTTTTTTCTTGGATTAGGCCTCGGCTTCAGTGGTCCGCTGTTAGTCTCTCGGTATCTGGATCCCTATTTTCCTGCTTTTTTGAAGGAAACCCTGCATCCACTTGAAGGGTCGGTGACACACAAACAACGCCAACAGGATCAATTACTGATCACTATTACCACTCAAGACGGAACCATTTTAGCGACCTTTCAACAACAGGTTCAGGAAATTGACCTCCTCATTGAGGAGCGTGATCTGGTAACATTAGACGTGAGGCAATATGAACCTTTTGTGAACGACCCCCGGTTGCTTCGGGTCACCAAATATATGGACGTGCCCCCTGCTAATGACGCAAATCCGAATTCGTCCATTCAATCTGACCCTACACAGGAAATGGGCTCAAAACCTGATCCCACAGCATCGGTCCCTTAGACTAACGAGGCAGTATCGAATACCAGTTCTCCTTCAAGTTGACTCACGTATTTTCTTGGTCTTATCAAAAAAAAGAGGTGAAAGTGGTTTGGTTAACCGAAGCACATCAGTTGAATAGGTCCATGATCGATATCCTACATGTTCTCCTGTTAGTGGGAATACTGACCGGCTGCGGCGCCATGAATGTATTACCCCCACCCGCATCGCCAACGGCAGTCCAACAATTTCTCATGGCTCAGGCTGTGGAGCGCAGCCTGCGCGGAGAAAACACCATGCCCATTCCCTTAACCTCTGGGGATACAGTAAGTCTCGATATCTCTGGATTGAGCGTTGAACAAGGATTGGCCGTTGCAAAAGATTTTTTCAAAGGTGCGATTGGGGGTTGGCTGGGAGAAAGAGGGCTGAAAATCGTCATGGATCCAGCTAAAGCAAAGTACCGGATCCACATCCTTGTTGAGGCCTTAGGAACAGAGCAAAGATCCTCCTTGTTCGGGTTACCTCCAATACAGAGTACTCTCTTCCCGATTGCCTTGCCCGAGATAGCGATATACGCTTCTCAAAAAATGTCAGGATATACCCGATTCCGCATGGATATTTATGAAACGGCGACAGGACAATTTACTCGCTCCACGCCATGGTTCCAAGGGTCAACGTATTTCAACCAATATACCGTTTTGTTTTTCATGAATTTCGAATTTACCGATCTGATCGCTCCATTTTGATCTCTTGCTCTTATTTTTAACAAGGACCATTCAATATCCCAGACCTCTTAAAAAAACAAGGAAGCATCGCTCAAAACGTTTACACGTCAAACAAAAGCTCGGCTGAAGAATCCGTGAAACGCCAGAAATCCTACTCACACTGCCTCCTTCAGGAAGATTTCACCAGCACATACAAATGACGGGAAGCGCGGACAAGCACAATCAGTACAGCCTGTTCGTTCTTCAGTCGTTTATACCAGGAGGAATACTCTCTGACGGATTCCACCGGATGCTTATTCAATTCAATAATAAGATCGCCTTCTATGATCCCCGCCAATTCAGCAGCACACCCTTCCTCAAGGAATGAGACCACAGCTCCCTTGGTTACAGGATTCAACCCATATTCCTGAATGGCCGCCTCATCGACATCAGCCACTTCCACCCCGGCAAGCGGATGTTCCACACGAGGCGTTCGAATACGCCGTGCGTGAGGGATCGGTGGTTGCTCACGGATGATCATTCTTACCTTACGTTCTTTTCCATTCTCGATAATACCTAATTCGATCTGTTCTCCAATATTGGCACGTGTCACCTCCTCCAAAAGCATTTGTCCATCTTTCACGTGTTCCCCTTGGTACTGAAGAATCACCTCTCCCCGGTGTATGCCGGCTTTATCGGCCGGTCCACCAGGAACCACATCGGTCACTAGAGCCCCTTCACTGTTTTTCAGGCCGAACCACGGAGCCAACTCCGTCGTCATTTCCTGCACCCCCAGGCCTAAATATCCTCTGACCATCTTTCCATTTTTGATCAATTCCTCCAACACAGGCCTTGCCAATATAGAAGGCACAGCGAACCCCACTCCCTGATACCCTCCATTTTGAGAGGCTATTGCCGTATTAATGCCAACTAATTCTCCCCGTGTGTTCACCAACGCTCCACCGGAATTTCCTGGATTAATTGCCGCATCGGTCTGGATGAAATCTTCAAAGCGGGCTAACCCCATGCCTCCTCGATCAAGAGCGCTGACGATACCAAGCGTCACCGTTGAATTCAGACCAAACGGGTTGCCAACAGCCAGTACATATTGGCCAACGGCTAACGAAGAGGAATTTCCCCAGGGAATCACTGAAAGGTTCTCAGCCTGAATTTTGATAACCGCCAAATCTGTTTCCGGATCCGCACCAACCACCTTGGCTGGAAATTCACGCGCATCTGGAAGAGTGACAAGGAGATCACGGCTTTCGGCAATCACATGATTATTGGTCACAATATATCCGTCGGAAGACAGAATGACTCCTGACCCTGAACCCTTTTGACGTTTGCGAATACCCGGTGGCGGTTGGCCCTCACCAAAACCCCTAAACGGAAGTGGAACGCTTCCTCCCCGAGAATCGACAATATCAATGGTTGCGGTGATATTAACCACAGCCGGGGTTACCGCCTGAGCCACGTCTTCGAATCCCCCTTGCTTTAAGGTCTTTTCTTCCGTTCGTTCCAGTGCCGACTCTGAGGGTTCACCTGCCCATCCAAGACTTCTCTCCATTCCGATACCTACTGCAAAAACACCTGCACAACCGATCCACATCGCCAAGGCCGGACTAAAGACCTGCGGGAGCCAATGACGCCTCACCTTCCTCTTCTTATTGCCCATTTTCATCCCCATAATCGGTTCTTGATGTCTGTACTACGTTCCCGGAAAAAATCTGCGATTTACTCAATCCACTATTGTCCCAAACGATCCATCAGGCGAATTTTTCTTACACCCCATTCACTGAAAGCCCTCCCCAACTTAAAGCCTCTTTCATGAGCGAGTCGAAGGTTTTTTCCAAATGAGGGTGACACTCTCCTCGAGAAACACGACGGCAAAAAAGCATGTGTTTCCCCGAATAGGAGAGCATCGCAGCCAGAGGTTAGGAGGCGAGGGAGAGTCGCTACGAAAGCAACGATTATTTAACCCCGGAATAATACCGGATAATATCCGAAACGGAGACGACCCCGACGATCCTGTTACTTTCTGTTACAGCAAGATACCGGGTAGCTTTCTCTTTCATCAGGCGCACAGCTTCCACAATTGAATCACTGGTCTCAATGGTGACTAACGGTTCACGCATGCAGGTCTTCACCGTAGTTGTCACGGGGTCTGTTCCTGACGCGACAACCTCTCGAGTCAATTCGGTTTCGGTAATATACCCCAAGTACTCATCTCCACTTTGGATTAACACCGAACCAATTTTCCATTTTTGCAAGCATTGCCCGACTTCCTGCAAGGTGGTGTCAAGCGACACCGATCGAACTGTTTTTGCCATATAGTCTGCAACGTTTGGACCGGGATCTTTTCGTTTCCTGGATTCCTGCGCGAGAGAGGCCCGCCTGGCCTCGAGATCCGCAATACCGCTTTCCAACACTCGCTGACGTTGCCGAACTGTTTCGCGCTGGGATTGATGGGTGGTGCCTTCCGGCGCCCCTTCGGGAAGATTCATGAGCCCCGCTGCCTCCCCAAGTTGGGCATAGTCATACGTATCTAAAAGCGGAGAAGAACTTCCGAATGCATCGGCGAGAATATCTTCTGTGGTCGAATCAAATTCGTTCAAGGATGCGGGAGAAGGCTCAGCTGTCAGAAATTTTTTTATGATCTCTAACTGCTGACGAATCCGAGTAATATCCTGATCCAATGTTCCCACTCGATCCGTTTTAGACGTCTTGGATAATTCCATAAAGCCTCCTATCCTCAATGACTAAGATAAAAATGAGCGAAAAAACGATACTACCCTACCATTAATTAGTAGGCAATCAGAAGTTTTCTTGGAATGAATAGCCCCTCCCGAGGGGGAATGGGAGTGGGATGGAGCAGACATGAAGAGGACACCGCCCACAAACCGATCAATGATCAGGGTTCCAATAAACTTGAAAGCAAGGTGGCAAGCCCTAAAAAACTGAAAAACCCGACCACATCTGTCACCGTGGTTAACACAATGGAAGAGGATTGCGCGGGATCCTGTTTGAGTGCCTTCAAGGCGATGGGAATGATCGCCCCGGATAACCCCGCAATGACCATCGATATAATCATGGACAACCCGATGATGAAAACCAATCCCAACGACCGGCTCCATAATCCCACGGCCAAACAGGCTGTGGCAGAGACAGCCAGTCCATTTAAAAATGCGACATAGACTTCTTTTCCGCTGACCCGGAGCCATTGCGATGGTCGAATATCCCGTAAGGCCAACCCGCGAATGACCACGGCGAGAGATTGAGCCCCGGTATTGCCTGATTGCCCGGCAACAACCGGAAGTAAGACGGCCAGGGCGGTAAATTTGGCAATGGTCCCTTCAAACATTCCCACCACAAAGGCGGCCAAGAAGGCCGTTAACAGGTTGAGCTGCAACCACGGCAATCGTTTTCGGACCGAAAACCACACGGGGGAAAGCGCACGCTCATCCTTATTCGCCCCCACCATCGTGAGCAGGTCTGCACTCGCATCTTCCTGACTGGCCTTAATAATCGCTTCGTTCCGGACCACGCCTAATAGCCGTTCGTCCAGATCCACAACCGGAATCGTAAAAAAATGCCGTTCACCAAAGAGTTCGATAATCTCTTCACGTGACTCCAAAGGATGAATGGTGGGAAGATCCTGAACCATGACCGACTGCAATTTTTCTTCCGGATCCACCAGCAGTAAGTCACGAACGGAAATTCGGCCCACAAGCTTTTGGTTTCGATCAATGACATATACATCGTGGACATCTTTTTGCGCTCTGATCCGCACCTGTACCATAGCTTCTCGAACCGTGCTTTCCTCCTGCAACACAAAAAACTTTGGATCCATAATACGGCCGACGGATTCCTCCGGGTAAGTCATGTAGGACCGGATTTCCTGTGCATACCGTTCAGGGACTCTGAAAAGAATCGCCCGTTGCAGATCGTCGTCCATCCGTTGAAATAGGGAGGCAGCCAATGAAGGCGAAAGATGGGGCACGACCTGCTTCAGGAGATCGGTGGGCATGATCGCCAAGGTATCCGCGGCCACGGGAGGAGTGATACAGGCCAGTAGGTTCGCCGCATTTTTCGGACCGGTTCCTTGCAAGACTCGCAGAATATCCTCCGCCGGATACCCTTCCAGAATACGTGCGGCTTCCTCATGATGGTTCTGAAAAAATGCCTCGTTGAGAAGATGACCTCTTCCCCGAACCTTTGTGCCCCTCTGCGTGGTCAGATCCCTCACCCTATTTTGTTCCGTTCTTGTAAAGTTTCCGCGACATCGGTCATTAAACGAATACCGGTTAACGAATACACTTCCCAAAGTTGCATGAGCGAATCACTCACCGAACCCAACGGGGCCTTGCCTCCGACATCCTTCTCAATCCTGCGTAACATCCGATATCGCAGGGCGCCAAAAAAGGTTCCCCATCGATCCACCACCGGCAAGGTATGAAACCGGCTCCACTCGGAATGTTTGAGAATTTCTTCCAGATTGGCCTCTGCTGATAACGTGGTGATCTGGGTCTCCATCAATGTTCCGACTAAATGATCAGACCTATCAATCAGCAGTTGCCTCAATGTGAGGACACCTTCCAATTTGCTATCGCGATCGATGACATAGACATAGTACATGGCTTTCTGGCCATAGGTACGAATACGGTCTATGGCCTCTTCGACGGCAATATCAGGTGGGAGCGTGAACACCTGAGGATCCGCTAAGCTGCCGGCCGTGTTGGGTGAATACCGCAAGGCACGGCGAAGGGTAGCCCCCATCGGATCATCCAACCGGTCTAATACTTCCTGGCGAACCGGTTCCTCAAATTGCCGAAGGACCCCGATAGCAGATGTGGCATTCATGGCGCCTAAGACGTCTGCTCCAAGATCTTTCGAAAGCTCTTGGATGATTTTGGCAGTGGACACCGGCAAACAATGCTCTAACACACCAGCGATTTCTTCGCCGGGCAAGGCCTCCAGGAGTGGGGCCGATTCATGGGGATCCAGCGATTCCAAATGACGAGCCGCTTCCACGGGATGGGCCTGCAGATACCCAAGAGTGAGCCGATGTTCGAGTTCCATAGGCTAACGCTCAGGATGGGTAATGACGGCTGTTGATTCGGTGACCTGGGTAGCAGGAACGATGACCCGGCCTTCCCTGGTTTCTAATACGACCGAGATGGGTGTAACCGCAACCACGGTTCCTTGGTTCTCCCCAATTTTTACGGTCATGCCCACCCGAACCATTGATCCCAAATAATGAGCGGCAATGAGATTGGCCACGGCAGTCCGTGACCCCAACCCAAACGATAATGCCGCACCTCCGATCAATCCCGCCAATAAGATGACAATGGTATTGTTCAATAATTCTGTATTAATCCCGAGTGCGTCAATGGCCGTCACCACGATCAACAACACGACCGCCACATAGACGGCCTGGGCCACCATCGTCCCATGGGTAATTCCTGCCGAACTACACGTCATGGTAATCAACTCACGAACAAAATTAGCGGCGATTAAACCCAGAAACAGCACCAACACCGCAATCCCGACTTTCGGAATATAATAGGCAATACTCGTCAACGCATCCGAGACCATCGTTAATCTCAGAGTGTCGGACGCTTGAATGAGAAAGACCAGGAAAATAATCCAAAAACCAATCATTCCTAATATTTCTGAACTTTTCTGCTTGGTTCCTGATCGCTCCAATAAGGTTTGCACGGCGGTTCGACTCAGCAAACGGTCAAACCCCATCAATTGCAACAAGCGGGTCACCACGACCGAAACCAGCCTGGCTAGCACATAGCCAAGACCCAACAGCATG
>JACDDF010000054.1 GCA_013817135.1 Nitrospirales bacterium | reverse complement strand
GTATGAGACTGACGTGTAATGGTATGATTTGATTTATGAAATTCGAAACCACTGATCGATCCCAGTACCAGACTCGAAAGATTACGCTTTCTGAAGAGGGCTGTGGGTCCGATCTGGTTCACCTGACCCCTAGTGAACGGGTCGCGATGGTTTGGCCTTTAACGGTTCAAGCCTGGACTTTTAAGGATGGGAAGTGGGATGAATCGCGACTTCGTCGAGATGTTGTTCGCATTGAGCGAAACCGGTGTTGACTTTTTGATTGTGGGTGCCTATGCGGTCGCCGCTCATGGGCATCCTCGGGCAACGGGTGATTTGGATATTTGGATTCGTCCCAGCCCTGAAAATGCTGAGCGGGTCTTTCAACCTTACAGGTCTTTGGTGCCCCTCTTTCAAATATTTCTCAAAAAGATCTTTTCCTGCCAGACACCGTGTTTCAGATTGGTGTCTCACCTTCTCGAATTGATATTTTAACTTCCATTACAGGTGTGGCTTTTGACCAAGCCTGGCGGAACAAAATGGCCATTATAATTGAACGTCGTGAAGTTTTCTGCATTGGGCTTGACGATCTCCTTATCAATAAGAAGTCGACGGGCAGGCCGAAAGATCTTGCGGATGTGGATTCTTTAGAAAATCGGTAGGAATTTTAAACGAAGTCCGACGGGCCGTATACCTCAGAATGATAAATTACCGCTGGGTGTACCAGCGGAAGCCACCGGATTCTTTGAAGGCCGGTTGTTGTCCGATGCTCATGCCGCCGGGCTTTTCGACCAGCAGAACTTTAAAATCCCAGAGACCGAACCAGGCCGGGTCCAAGACGTTATGGTAATGCAGGCCGGTGAGTTTGGGCAGAAGAGCGCCAAGTGCCGTGCCCAATTCTTTTTCGGTATAGGCCCGAACGGAGAAGGGCTTCTCCAATTCACGGCAAAATCGTCGTAGGGTATAGGTCGCCCCGGTACATAAGACGTTAATGTCCCGTTTCATGCCGAGCAATTGTGGCAATGTGCAATATTGTTCGCGGAAACCCAGCCATTTAGCCACATGGCGAAGATGACTGAATTGCACTTCATATTCAGTGTGACCGGGCAATCTAACCGGGGAAGGCCAATCATCTTCAATCCCGAATTCGACCAGGATGGCACGTCCGCCAGGCTTCAGCACGCGCCAGACCTCCTGTAAAAATTGAATGGCGCCGTAATTGAATATTATTTCGTCGGGAAAGGGTGGCTTGAGTGGCAGGCGCATGCGCCGGATAAGGTCCAGGGCTTCCTCATGCAAGGGATTCTCGCCTTTAAACGTGAGGAGTTCGTCCCCGGTAAATTGGATTGGCGTCATGTCGGCGAGATTTTCATTGTCGATCAACAAATCAACGGAACGGTCCGCCAACGGCATTCGTTCGGCATTGGCTTGAATGGCCGTCGCCGTCCACCCTGCTTGTCGCGCCAGCGACGTTTGGGATCCCAGGAACGGACCGGTCAGATCGAGAAAGGTGTACTGGATGTCTTTTCGCTCTTCCGCCGAGAGTTCTCCCGCCAGTTCCTTCGAAACATACCCGAGGCCGGCGCCCACTTCCACGATGCGTTTGGGCTTGGGAGAGAGCCAGCCCATTTGCCGCAGAGTTTTGCCGAGCAGCCGCCCATAGGTCGTCCCGTTCATGGCTTCGCAGGGTTCGCGAAATAAATGCGAGACTGTGGTTTCGATTATTTCAAAATGCCCATGAGGCCCTTGAATGCCCTGAACGTGAAATTTGGACAGATGATCTTCGGTTTCAGCTTGGACGTTTTGATGCCACCCTTCCCGTACCTTCTGCAGCAGTAAATCCCATTTCGCTTCCGCGCTGTGTCCGCTAGGCGGTTCGGTCCCGTAATAGGCTAAGGAGAATCGGGGTTGGGCCCACCGTTCTAAATGCCATCGACCATTGTGTTGGGTCGGGCTGCAGACCCATTTCCCATATTGGTTGAGCAGGGCGCCAATGGTCATACGGCCGTCCATCGCGCCGAGGAGAGCTGCGCCCATGCGATTGAGGCGAATCAGGGGTAACTCTTCATCAAGTGGGGCGACCCACCATTCCTCGGTGGCATGCTGATAAATCACAATATCCGGCATCCGCCAGGCCCGTTGATTGAGGATGTCTCCCTCCAAAATTTGGGGGCTAACGCCGGCCCAGGTTTCGGCAGTCGGTTGAGAGGCGGTGGTTTCGGTCATGAGGGCTTGGTTCCGGTTCTATTCATCAGGTACAGGCCAAAACGAAGGTGCCAGGGTACCCCATCGATCCAAAAGGCCGCAACCGTTCCCTTCCTTTCAGAAGCGAGGAAAGAAAAAAAGTCCCAGCAATGATTATTTTTTGGTTGGTGTAGGCTTTTGGGCCAGGATGCTGGCGAAGGCCTCCTGTCCTGTATCGACTTCCTGGTATCGCACCACACGCAACCCTGGAAGTACCGCCAATAATTCATTCCGCTCCAAGAGGAAGGTCCTGTTAAATTTTGGCCGGTATTGCAAATGATCAACCGTATAGGTTTCGATCAGGACCATCCCGCCTGGTTTCAGCGCCATCGCAATTTTTGGAAAGAGGTCCCGCTGCAAGTAATAGGTGCAGATGATGAGATCAAACGTATTGGGAGGAAGGGTGTATTGTTCCAGGTCGGCGACCACGGTGGTTAATGTCACGCCTTTTTCGGAAGCCAGGACCTGAGCTTTTTTGAAGCCCGCCTCCGAAATGTCGACACCGGTGACCTGAAAGCCTTTCGTGGCTAAAAAGACGCCGTTGCGTCCTTCACCCATGGCCAGGTCCAGGGCCGTCCCCTTGGGTAGAAGGTCGACATGGTCCGTTAAAAACTGGATGGGGTCACGTCCGAATAGATAGTTCCCGGTTTCATATTTTTGATTCCACCGCTCCTTGTCTGCTTCAGCTCCCCACGAGGAGTCAATGGCCATGCATCCAACAAGGACGAACGGACTCAGAAGCCCCAGGACAAATATTTTGGAAAGACTTGGGAATAGGGGAAATCGATTCTTCATCGCATCACCTCTCAAGGCTGTTGAAGGAACCATATCTTATTCCTGTCATGGGATGAAAGAATATGACAATTTCTCCGGTAGTCTTTCCCCCGTCCAGTGGGTATCATGACAGGGTTTTGGTAATGAATCAAAAATTGTAGGAGAGAAGATATGCCGGCCTATGTCGTCACGTGGATTCATTTGTTAGGGGCTATTACCTTCATTGGTGGCTGGATGTTTGTTCAGCTCGTGGTCAGGCCGAGCCTGACTGAAGGCAAAGCCAAGTCACCTTCGATGGAAGCTGTTGAGATGGTCAAAAAAGTGGGACAACGATTTAAAATGGTGGGATGGGTGAGTCTCATGGTGTTGATCTTTACCGGAGCGTCTCAGTTGCTGGATGAAAGCGGGTCGGCCCGTATTGAAACCAGTTGGGGCTTGATCATGATGCTCAAGCTCTTTGTCTTCGCGGTCGTGGGAGGGCTCATCTTTGTTCATGATCTGATTATCGATCCCTATGGTGCTTCGGTGAAAGGCAAACAGCAGGAGGCGAAGCCACTCATGCTTTCCGGCAAAGTGGTCTGGATGCAACGAACCATTTTAGGTCTGAGCCTGGCCGTTTTGTTCATTGCGGCGTATTTAACTTCTCTTTGAGGTGAGAAGCTTTTTCTTTGGTGCCAGCCGATTGCTGCCAATAAGTCCCTCCACTGGACAACCCGACCTTTCTTCTACAGGGAGCGTGAGAGGGTTTTTGGACCCATCAATCGATCTTTCTCTTTTTCCAAACTTATTATACAACCTGCCTAAACGTGGGGATTTCATGTCTTATCACACGTCACCAAGGAGGGGATGATGGCCAAAGCATTTTCCGTTGCGTCTTGGAATGTGGAGCATTCGGAGTGATGCACAAAAATAAGGCGAAGCCGAAAAAACCGGTTGAACCCATTATCGAATATCTGGCTCAACAAAATGCCGATGTGGTTGCGGTGTTTGAAGTCGTGAGTTCGACGGTGTACGACACCATTGTGACCGTGATGCCGAACTACCAGTTTCATATTACGGAAGGGCCTCAAACACAGGAAATTCTTATAGGCGTGAAACGAACCTTCTCTAGTTTTTATACTCAACGGCTGGAATTTAAATCGGCTGGGTCCGTTCTGCGCCCCGGTTCCTTGCTGACAATTCGAGTGGATGGAAAAGCCTATCCCCTGTTGTTTTTGCATTTAAAAAGTCTGACGGAACCTCGAGGATTCGGCTTGCGGGACGACCAGACCGAACGGGCGCTCAAATTGCGAAAAGTCCTGGATAGGGCCTGTGGCAGTGGAGACCAAGCGAATTTTATATTTTTAGGGGACCTCAACACGATGGGGATGAATCTGACGTTTAGTACTAGGGATGTCAGTGCGGACGAAGAAGTTCAACGACTGAACAAACGAGTAAAAAACCGGAAGATGGAGGTGCTTGCCAAATCCTATCCAGAGACCTACTGGCCGGGTTCGAAGTCCTCCTACTCACCTGGCAATCTCGATCACGTCGTGGCGGCGGACCATTTGCAGTTTAAGGCCTTTGGGTCGGCCCACATCGATATTCGCGGTTGGCCACAAGAAACGACTCCGGAGAAACGAGATGCGTGGACCAGGAAATATTCCGACCACGCGCTTCTGTATTTCGAAGTGCAGAAAGTGTAGAGCCTTCTGCTCTTATCATCTTCTGGGTTTTCCACCTGTTGCGTGATGGCTCGTGTGCGCACTTTTGTAGGTTTCTCTGCTCTACTCCCAGCCAGTGGTACAATACCCGAAAGCTTCAGAATTCATGAGGGCCCCTCATTACCATGATCAACTTTATGGCTTTTGGGAATTTGCCCAATACGCAGAGAATCACCCAGCAAAGTGAGCCTCGAAGTGGGATTGTCTTTTTATGAACAACCGGAAAAGGTCGTAATCCGCCGATGACCCGTGAGGAGATCCTCCGGCAACTCCGTGAAAGGATTCTAGCGTTTGCGACATCTCGTGGTAGAAGGGAGGTGGCCGAAGATTTGGCTCAAGAGGTTCTCATGGTCCTGCACGAGAAATATCCTCAGGTCATTAAATTAACTGAACTGCTCCCTCTGGCATTTCAAATTCTTCGGTTCAAAATACTTGATCTCCATCGAAAAACCCTCCGACGTGGGGAATATCATCAGGAATCGATAGATGTCCGGCCGCTTGCAGATCCGGGAGATGATCCAGCCGTGCAGGCCGAGCAGAAAGAGCGGGTGGGGCAATTGATCGACGGGCTTCAGCAACTGGGTGAGCGTTGCCGGGAATTATTCCGGTTGAAACTGCAAGGCCACACTTTCCCGGAAATTCAAGAGATATTCGGTGAGCGATCCATCAACACCATTTATACCTGGGACTCTCGCTGTCGAAAACAACTTCTCGCTCTTATCGGAGGACGCTGGGAAATCTCTATCTCTCAAGCTGGTGAGAGCAAAAAGAAAACCGGAGAGAAGGTTTTATAATGGCCACATCCTGGGAGCATCTGCTGGGCGGCTATGCCACCAATACTTTGACTGACGAAGAAAAGCGGCAATTATTTGAGGCTGCCCTCAACGATCAGACTCTCTTCGATGCCCTGGCCGATGAAGAAGCCTTGAAAGTCATGCTCGCTGATCCTGAGGCCCGCCAGCGAATTTTGGCTGGCTTGCAGACAATAGAACATGCCGGGGTTGCCAAGAAGGGCGGAAAATGGTGGGACTGGTTCAGGCAGCAGTCGTCACTGGCCTGGACCGGCAGCATTGCTGCCGTGGGTCTGGCTTTGATCTTTGGCTGGCAAATGGAAAAGGAATGGGGACCGGTGGTCAGTCAGGAACAGGAAGCGGCGAAATCCTCCTCAAGAGAGGAACTCTCATTTCGGACACAGAAACCTTCTGATGAACGTACGACATCCTTACAGAAGGAGGCCTTGGAGACCAAAGCGACTCAGGCGGAGCCAATTGATGGGGAGCGTCAATTGAGGGCCAAATTGGAAAGCGACGGGAGAGAAAGCGGTCAAGCCATGAGGCGCCAAAGAGGAAATGAACAAGTGCCTCAATCCCCACCAGCACCTTCAGCATTGATCCAGTCTAAGGACCGGCGCCCCGTCCAGCCCTTTTCGGTTCCTGAGGCTCCTGAAGTACCGATGGCGGATAAGGTCCCAAAACCCACTGCCCCTGGCAGAATGGCCGTTCAAGCTATGGAAGAGGCAACCCAATCATTTCAGAGCGCTCAGGAACTGTTTTATGCAGCGAGTGGCTCATTAGGCGATGAAGAGATTGGCGAGAAGAACAATAACGATAGGGAGGATCAGACTTTTCAGGAGGGCCTTTCTAGAGCCGGAAAACCCTCTCCCAAAAAGAAGACGTTGACCTTCCCCTTGGAGCAAGATGTGTCTGATGGTCCAGCCATGCACACGGCCGGAGGGATTCGTTACAGCTTTGTCCTGCAGACGAAAGAGGGCAAAGATGAGGAGTTGGAAATCCGGCAGGTCACCGGAAATTGGTCGGAAATTCGATTGGCTGTAGAACCAAACGTGTCAGGGTATCTCTATGTGCTGGCTCCGTTGGACAAGGGTGAGTGGCAGAGTCTGGTGCCGATGGACCCTGAACAGAAGAAAAAAACTGAAGGCGGGATCAAAGTGAAATCATTTCAACGTGTGGAATATTCACTTGATCAATTAACCAATCCCTCAGGGAAAACGGTTGCTTCTCACTTGGTCGTGTTGCTCTCCCCAACTCCCCTTAATGACCTGGGCCAATGGCTAGGAAGTGAAGTTGATATGACAGAGTTATTGATTGAACGGGAAGCGGGTGCCGTTTTTGCGATCGATCCTGAGACGGACAAGAAGGTTCCGCTCCGTGTGTTGATTTCATTATTGAAATTCTTATGATAAATGATGATTTAGTAATGCATCATTGACGAAAATCTAATATTGCCCAGCCCATCGTTTCGCTCTTCTTAACCCGCGCTATTAAATATTTTTTTTGGGGGGGGTTGGCCTAGGGCGTGTTCACAATTAGAGTAGCCACATAACGGTTGCCGCTAGGGCGAGGAAGGCCTGAAAGTGTTGAGCCAGTTTTTCATAGCGGGTTGCCAGACGACGAAATTGTTTCAGCCGTTGAAAGAAACATTCAATGTCCGCTCGAGCTCGATACAGATACCGGTCATAGCTGCGTTGGATCAGACGCGAGACTTTGGGCGGAATGACCGCCTGAGCTCCACACTGCTCCACACCATCTAGGACGGCTTGGGCATCATAGGCTTTATCGGCCAGCACCGCCCCAATCCCCCTCAACTCGGCCAACAACAGTGGCCCCTGCGTTACATCCGCCGCTTGCCCTCCAGTCAGTAGAAATTTCACCGGATTGCCCAACGCATCCACTACGGTGTGAATTTTAGTAGACAGGCCACCTCGTGAGCGCCCTAATGCTTGATTTTGCTGCCCCCTTTTGCACCCGCCGCATGTTGATGGGCACGGATAATCGTACTATCAATGGCCACCCACTCAAAGTCGGGGTCGGTGGCGATCGTGTCGGCTACCCGTTGCCAAATGCCTTTCTTCGCCCAGCGCGAGAAGCGCATGTAGACCGTGTGCCACCGCCCATATTCGTCAGGCAAATCTCGCCAGGGAGCGCCCGTGCGCATGATCCACAGCACCGCTTCCAGAAACTGGCGGTTGTCTGCTGCCGTGACGCCACAGTCGGTCGCTTTCCCCGGCAGCAGATCTTTCAGCTTGTTCCATTGGTCGTTCCGCAACATCTTTCGCGCCATCGTGCCTCCTGCACAAGAGAGGGTTCATGATGGCGAGGAATATACCTGAAGATTTATTAATTGTGAACACGCCCTAGTGAAGACCATGAAGCACCCATTTGACCACTTGTTCTGGCAACAGAGAGAACTCCAGAAAATGCTGGACCAACTTCGCCCTCAACTCGACACACTTCAAGTCATTCCACCGTTTCTGGAAGACCACCTCAGCCAATTGGCCACTCTCCGAGATCACTTTGCGCTGCCTGCGAGCTATTTGGATGCATTCACCACTACCCAGGAAATGCTTGCAGCGAACCCGAATCTCGATGCCCTAAAGAACTTGACCCGCCTCAACCTACCAACCGTCGAGATGCTAGCTGAGAATCAATCCCGTTTACAGGACCTACTAGAGAAGTTCTCCGCAAGCCCAGCGATCGACCTTTCCACCAATCGTCTGTTGGAGTCACTGGTCGCACCCGAGACGCTGCTTGACCTTGGCCACTTGAATGTCTCCTTGGCCGACGCGATGCTGCAAAACACCCGTGCCTTTCAGGCATTTGCAGAAGGTCGCTTGAGTTCGGCGATCACCGCCGCCGACGTGATCAAGCGGAATCAACTCGGTCTCATTGATTCCGCCGCCGATCTAGCTTCGCTTGTGAACACGGGCTTCGAACTCGGCGCCCTCGCGTATCCCGCCCTCGCGTCCACCCTCTTGGAGCCGTGGACCCCGACGAACGTCTATGGCGAGCTGGATTCTGAATTGGAGTCGCTCGACCTTACCGATGCAGAACTGGAGGTCGAGGACGCGGTTCAGGAGACTAACGCGGCCACGATAGCCACCTTGGGAGCCGGTCTCGTACAGGTCGTCTACAATCTTAACGTGGAAGCTGAACGTGAAGGCAAAGAAGCCACATTCAAACCAACGAACAAAGGCTTCTTGGCCTGCGCACTGATTCCATCGCGCGTCGCCGTAGACGAGGAGTCATTCAACGGTATCGTCGACAACCTATACTTTCTCCTGTACGAAGGATCGGGTGCAGCCGCCAGACTCACTGCCTCCTACCCACCGGAAAGGCTTGACGGCCTGTGGCGACTCAAGCACTTGCGGCTCGCGGCGCGCCACGATGTAGATCACGGGTCACCGGCCGAGATACGAACCAAGAATCAGCAAATCGAAGAAGCTTACGCGGCTCTCACGGGCGCGGTCCATCCACGAACGCGGTCAGACTGGGCCAAGGCTCAAGTAGCCCTCTATCAACAACTATTGAACATGCTTGAGGATCTTTGGTACGGAGACGACGAATGAGCCGCTCGTCGTCGAGTCCCAGCTAACACGCGGGGCAACGGACGTGGTCGTTCTTTTCATCCTGTCCGTCCACATTATTATGGGG
>JACDDF010000610.1 GCA_013817135.1 Nitrospirales bacterium | reverse complement strand
GTGATGAACCCAAGGCCGGGAAACGATCCCCAGACCAGGTTTTCCAGCGTTGCTAGATGACCAAAATAGGCAGACCGGCCACCTGACAGACCGCACCGGAATGCCATCCATATTTCAGCCATGATTTGAGATACCTACCGTGCATAATCAAGGGAGTCCGTCATGACAGAAAAGAATCTTCAAGAGGTGAACCTGCCTTCCCTCAGTGACCGGAAGTTTTTTCCTTCTCCCGCCGCATGGGAGGATCAGGTCTTATACTTTCTACTCCTCGACCGTTTTTCGGACGGCCACGAACAGGGGTACAGAGGCAATGACGGGACAGTCGTCCGGCGCGGCTCTGTTCCCCTCCTTCAGTCAACCGATGCGGGCAATGCGGATGAATCTCATTGGAAAGCAGCGGGACAGAAGTTTTGCGGAGGGAATTTACCAGGATTGACGAGCAAGCTGGGATACCTTGAACGTCTCGGTGTGACCGCCATTTAGATCAGCCCCATTTTCAAACAGGTAAATTTTAAAGACACATATCATGGGTATGGCATTCAAAACTTTTTGGATGTTGATCCGCATTTCGGTCAACGGGAAGATCTGAGAACACTTGTCCGGACCGCTCACGCTCACGGGATTTACGTTATTCTGGATATTATCCTCAACCACACAGGTGATGTGTTTCGATACAATCCCAACCGCTATCGGACCGAACATAACGGGCAGATCTTCAACGACCCCCGCTGGGATGGCCAACCCTATGACGTGCAAGGGTTCCATGATCAATTCGGAGAACCCACTCTCCCCTTCCAACAACTCGACATCGCAAGCGATCCTGCCGCCTGGCCACATGGAGCCATCTGGCCACAGGAATTCCAAGACCCGCAGGCGTATACCAAAAAAGGACACATCACCAATTGGGATTTTTCACCTGAATTTCTTGAAGGGGATTTCCTGGACCTGAAAAATATTCAACTCGGTTCGGGCGACGTCGATCAGTATCAGCCGTCTGATGCCCTCAAGGCGCTGGCCGAGGTGTACAAATTTTGGATTGCCTTTGCGGATGTCGATGGGTATCGAGTGGATACCGTCAAGCATATGGACCTGGGAGCCAGCCGGTACTTCGCCTCGGTGATCCATGAATTCACCCAAACAATCGGCAAAGAAAACTTTTACCTCATTGGAGAAATTACCGGAGGCAGAACCCGGGCGTTTCAAACGCTGGAAACCACGGGCCTGGATGCCGCACTTGGGGTCGACGACATCCCGGACAAAATGGAATACCTCGTGAAGGGCTATCGCAACCCGGAGGAGTATTTCCAGTTATTCCGTAATTCCATCCTGATTCAGAAAGAATCCCACGTCTGGTTTCGCGATCAAGTGGTTACCCTGTTCGATGATCATGATCAGGTCCGAAAGGGAGAGGACAAAGCCAGGTTTTGTGCTGATCCTGATGGTCGAGATGGACTCTTAAATGTCCTCGCGCTCAACGCGCTCACGATGGGCATTCCCTGCATGTACTATGGCAGCGAACAGTATTTTGACGGGCACGGGCAGAGCGATCAATTCATTCGCGAATGCATGTTCGGAGGAGAATTCGGCGCCTTTCGAAGCCATCAACGCCATTTTTTCAATGAAGAGAGTCCGGCGTACCGGCAACTCGCCATCATCTTACGCCTTCGTCGTGACAAGATGTCTTTACGGCGAGGTCGACAATATTTGAGAGAGATTTCCGGAAATGGAATCGACTTCGGGCTGCCGCGCTTGCTGGGTCGGCAGATTCGTTCAGTGATTCCCTGGTCCAGGATTTTCAATGACCAGGAAATTCTCCTGGCGATGAATACCGACTATGCTGCGCCCAGAAGTGCCTGGGTGACGGTTGATGACGGACTGCATCAGGCCGGCCAAACCCTCACCTGTGTCTATTCAACGAATGCGGGACAGATCGGTCAGGAGACGACCGTTGAGTCGAGAAATGGAAAAGCCGTTGTGCTCACTCTTCCAGCGGGCGGTTTTGTCATCTATGAATGAAGAATGCGGCCAATGGCAGATTCGTGCGTTACGGTTTTGTTGCGGGAGGATCCGTTAAGGCTTCGCCCGTCATGGGGACAAAGACTACCGGTAACAATTCGGTTTCCTGATATCCCTCCTCAGTGCGACGAATGAAGAGAAGACGTTGAGGATAGTCCCCGATGGGAAGAAGGAGACGTCCGCCGATCGCCAGTTGCTCTAAAAGTGGTTCGGGAATATGGTTCGGCGCCGCCGTCAGGATGATCACATCAAACGGGCCTTCGTCCGGCCAACCCTTATAG
>JACDDF010000609.1 GCA_013817135.1 Nitrospirales bacterium | reverse complement strand
ATCGGAAGTGCTCAGGGATGTTGTCGGGGGATTTTGGAGGTTCGGGACTCCAATCAGATGGCAAAAAAGCTCTATGAGTTCTTTAAATTTAAGGAATATGGCAGAAGGAGTTCCTACTATACGAATCCTAGCGAGGATGCTATCCTTATGATCCTGGAACCGATTTCCATGCCAATTTCTGATAAAAACGATCTAGAGAAAATCCAGGTTGAATGCAAATAGGAGACGCTTACCAGTTCAACATTCACTACTAACACAGGAGGGCACCGAAAGTGACGGACGAACAAATCGCCGAAAATTTGCGGGCATCCAATGTGGAGTATCAGGAGTTGGAGGAATCCCATCACCGGTTGGATCTGGAGCTCCAGCAGTTATTGAAACACCATGTGTTGACTCCTCAGGAAGAAATTCTTAAAAAACATTTACAAAAAGAAAAACTTGGCAAGAAAGATCGAATGGCTGCTCTTATTCGTGAACATCGTGCCTCATGTGATAATGCCAAAACACCTGGATAATCCGAACCGTTGCTTCGCACGCTAAGCCCCACTTTCTAATGGCTGCTTTTTCCCCTACCATGGCCATGAATGCGGTGGTGCATCCCCTCCAGCGCCACATTCGTGATATTAAACGCCGGTTACTGATCGTGGGAGCCACGATCATGGTGTTTTTTGTTATAGCGTTTTCCTACTCTTCCATTCTGATCGATTGGTTCAAGCGGCCATTTGAAGATGATCTGATTTTTTACGCCCCGGCCGAGGCATTATTTGCCTCCATAAAAATTTCTTTTATGGCGGCGGTGATTGCCAGTGTCCCTATCATTCTGTACCAATTTTGGAAATTTATTGAGCCTGCGTTGCTTCAGAAAGAGCAACGATGGGCGGTGCCGCTCTTCTTCCTCGGGTTGGGGTTTTTCCTTTTGGGGTTGGCTTTTTGCAATATGGTGATCCTGCCGTTGGTCATCGACTTTTTTGTGACGTTTGGCATGGATCGAGCCATTACTCCAGAATTAGCCGTCGGGACCTATGTCGACTTTAACGTCAAGTTTCTCCTGGCATTTGGCTTTGCGTTTGAAATTCCACTGGTCATTTCTCTTCTGTCTCGTACTGGGGTCATTCAGGCGTCTGTCCTCATTCGGTTCCGCAAGCATGCCGCGCTGGTGGCGTTGATTCTTTCAGCCGTGATCACGCCGGATGCGACAATGTTCACCATGTTATTAATGGCCGTCCCCTTGATCCTCCTGTATGAAATAGGTATTTGGGGAGCAAAGATCTTTGGTCGGGTTCCTCAGCCGGCGGGGGAAAAGACTCAAGCGACTGAGGGGGATGAGGTAGTGGCCGATGAAGAAAAAGACTAAACGGATGGGATCAGGTATCCGATCGACACGAATGCAAAGGCCTCTATGGAATTGTCTTTTGGGCGCAGTTGCTTCGCTTTGGCTTATGGGGTTTTCCGGACTTGGAGAAAGTCGTCCTCTGTTATCGTCCCTATATCAGGTCTCGAATATTCCCTCGCTTCATCCTGATGACTCTGAAAATATCCACAAAGGGTTTGCCCCGAGTATTCAAACCCTTGTGGTGACTCCAGACGGAGTGGTCTATGCGGGGTCCTTTGGAATGGGGCTTTTTCGGAGTCAGGATAAGGGGAAGTCCTGGGAGGCGGTGAATCGAGGCTTGACCGACCCATTTTTACTGTGTCTTGCCGTGATTCCTGGGAAGCACATTTATGCCGGGACCATGCGTGGTGGAGTATATCGTCTTGAGCTCAAGGGTACGACGTGGGAATCCATTGGAACAGGATTAAATGAGGCGGAAGTCAAATCATTTTTGGTTCACGGGGATGCCGTATATGCGGGAACAGGAACCGGGGTGTACCGGTGGGTAGAAGCCGAAAAACAGTGGGCCATCGTTGGTGCCGGATTGGATCGGATCCTGGTTCCCGGTCTTGCGATCATGGATGATGGGAAACTTTTCGCAGCGACTTCTGGCAAAGGTCTCTTTCATCTGGAGACTCAACACGCTTCTCCCTTTATATGGGTGGATTCCCAATCCATATTTGTCGATCCACTGGAACGGTTGCCACATCGCTATCTTCGAGTCATTGCCGTCAATGAGGCGCAACACATATTTTTAGGAACACAGGATGGGGGGATTTTCCGGAGTACGGATCGTGGCCAATCTTGGTCGTCTCTCAGTCGGAATCTCCCCAATGATTCAATTAGAAGCATTGTCCCCGATCATAAAGATATTATTGTGGCGACCGGAAACGGAATTTTTCGGTGGAAGACTGATCAGCAACACTGG
>JACDDF010000608.1 GCA_013817135.1 Nitrospirales bacterium | reverse complement strand
ATTAGGGTTTCGGATGCCCGCAGAGTGGGAGCGACACGAGGCGACTTGGCTAGGATGGCCCCATAATACGAAAGATTGGCCCGGGAAAATGGGAGCGATCTCCTGGGTGTACGGGGAAATGGTTCGGAAGCTCTCTGGTGGAGAAACTGTTCGAATTCTGGTGAATGACAAAGATCATGAATTAAAAGCCCGGCGGGTGTTGGACAAAGTTGGGGTCGATATGACCCGTATTCAATTTTTTCAAGTTTCGACCAATCGGGGGTGGGCGCGAGACTTTGGCCCCATTTTCGTGAAACGGGATCAGCCTGATCCTCAAGTGGCGATTGCCCGTTTTCGCTTTACCGCTTGGGCCAAGTATCCGGATTGGCAATTGGATGATCGTATCCCCGTTCGGTTAGGCCCGAAACTTAAGATTCCCGTGTTCCCTGTTGAGCGAAATCGGAAAGGGGTTGTTCTGGAAGGCGGTGCCATCGATGTGAACGGCCAGGGGACGTTGTTGACCACGGAAGAATGTTTGTTGGATGAGCATGTGCAGGTACGGAATCCCGGGTATGCCCGACGGGATTATGCGGAAGTGTTTCGCACACATATAGGTATTTCCCAGGTTCTCTGGTTGGGACAAGGCATTGCCGGTGACGACACGCATGGACATGTGGATGATGTGTGCCGGTTTGTGGATCCCTATACGGTGGTGCTGTGTCAGGAATCCAATCCAGCCGATGAGAACTATCGTCCCTTGGCTGAAAATGCCGAGCGATTAGAGGGGATGCGGGTGGAGGACGGGAGAAAGTTACTGGTGGTCCCCTTGCCGATGCCTGAGCCGCTATATTTTGAAGGACGACGGCTACCCGCCAGTTATGCCAATTTTTATATCAGTAATACAGTCGTGTTGGTGCCCACCTTTAATGATCCTAAGGATCGGATGGCGTTAGGGATTGTGTCCGACCTGTTTCCTGATCGAACCGTGGTGGGTATTCATGCCGTGGATCTGGTCTGGGGGTTCGGGACCATTCATTGTTTGACGCAACAACAGCCAGCCTCTGATCATTTGTCGATTCTCAAGGAGCGTTCATGAATACCTCTTCCCCTGCGGCCGATCCTATTGTTCTTCCCTCGCCTGTTCGAATTGGATGGATTGGCACTGGAGTGATGGGCGCGCCAATGTGCGAACATCTCCTTCGTGCGGGCTATGCCTTGACGGTATATACCCGCACCCCTTCTAAAGCTCAGATGTTGTTGGACCAAGGAGCCCGGTGGGCAGAGTCTCCGGCAGCCTTAGTCGCGGAGGCTGATGTAGTTTGTACGATGGTGGGCTTTCCTCAGGACGTTCGTCGGATTTATCTCCAACCGGATGGCTTGTTGTCACAGGCTCGGCCGGGTCAGATCTTTGTGGATTGCACCACTTCTGAGCCGACGTTGGCCGGGGAGTTAGCCCGTCAGGCCGGTTCAAAATCGGCGTCGGCTCTTGATGCGCCGGTTTCGGGCGGTGATGTGGGCGCGAGAGATGGCACGTTGTCCATTATGGTGGGTGGAGATTCCAGGGTATTTGAAGCGGTCAAGCCGATCTTATCCGTGTTTGGAAGAACTCTGGTGTATCAAGGCCAGGCCGGTTGCGGACAGCATGCCAAACTCTGTAATCAAATAACGATTGCCGGCACGATGATCGGTGTGTGTGAAGCGTTACTCTATGCCCACAAAGCCGGGTTGGATGGCGAGACCTTGTTACGCTCCATATCCAGTGGGGCCGCGGGATGTTGGACCCTTGACCATCTGGCACCACGGATACTGAAACGGGAATTTTCAGCCGGATTTTTTGTGGAGCATTTCATTAAGGATATGGGTATGGCATTAGATGAAGCCAAACGAATGGGCTTACTTCTGACAGGACTTTCACTTGTCCGGAAGCTCTATGTCGCGATTCAAGCCAATGGTCACGGGCGTTCCGGGACCCATGCCTTGTTATTAGCGATAGAAGATTTGTCACCGACTTTCCTGAACGCTGATTCCTCGCCACCCTCTTCGTTAAAGTGATTCAGTTTTGGAGACTCATCTTCTCATTCTTTTAACCTTGTGGGTATTTACCTTGCTCCAGTTCTAAAACCGTGTACTGCCTGTCAATAAGCCAATTAGCTCTTTTCTGCTAACGTTCCTAGAAATAAAATCGCTAACCCGAATTTTTTCTTTTGTGGTTTATCTTCATTATCCCTTTCCCGGGTTCCTATATCATGGTGGGTGGTGGGTTTTGTCGATTGAGAAGCACGAACTTTTTCTAGAGGATGGATCTTTGATGCCATTTGGGTG
>JACDDF010000607.1 GCA_013817135.1 Nitrospirales bacterium | reverse complement strand
AACGCAACAGGACCGGCATCGACTCTCTCAAGGTGAAATTCAATCAAGTCTTTGGCTATTACATTGAAGTGACGAAAGCGAATTTATCGCGAGTCCCTGCCGATTACCACCGGAAACAAACCCTGGACAACGCGGAACGATTTACCACGGGAGAACTGCAAGATCTCGAAGGTCGGCTTTCCAGTGCGGACCAAAAAATGAAAAACCTGGAAAGCCAATTATTTGGGCAGATCCGTCTCCGTGTCGCATCTGCCACCACCAGAATTCAGGAAATGGCGCAACAATTGGCTACCCTGGACGTTCTGACAGGGCTGGCGGAAGCGGCAACCATCAACCGGTATCACCAGCCAACAGTCCATGAAGGAGGAACGATTCAGATCACGGATGGTCGCCATCCGGTCATTGAACACATCCGGCAAACTGAAGGATTTATTCCCAACGATACAACGCTGGATTTGGACGCCAACAGACTTTTGTTAATAACCGGTCCAAATATGGCTGGAAAAAGCACATACTTGCGGCAGGTTGCCCTTATCGTACTTATGGCTCAAATGGGAAGCTTTGTGCCGGCCGAGTCAGCACGGATAGGGATTGTGGACAGGATTTTTACCAGAGTGGGGGCAGCCGACGACCTCAGTGCCGGTCAAAGCACCTTTATGGTCGAAATGAGTGAAACAGCCAGAATTTTGGACACGGCGACTTCGCGAAGCTTATTGTTGCTGGATGAAGTTGGAAGGGGAACCAGCACCTATGATGGACTGAGTATCGCATGGGCACTGGCCGAATATATCTTAGACCGTGGACATCTCGGAGCACGGACTCTTTTTGCCACCCATTACCATGAAATGACTCAATTAGAGACACTCAGAGAAGGAATCAAAAACTACACGGTGCTTGTTCAGGAAAAAGGGCAAGACGTCTTGTTTCTAAGAAAAATCATTCAGGGAAAGGCTGATCGAAGCTACGGAATACAGGTCGCCAAACTGGCAGGGATACCAAAACCGGTCCTGGATCGTGCAAGAAATATTCTGGCTCAGCTTGAACAGGATGCCTCATCTAACAACGTGTCACTCTCTGATGAGTCAGTGCATACTCTTCCTCTCGAACACGTCTTGCCAAAGCCCCATGTTATCTTAGATGAAGTCAAACAGATGGATCTCTTTTCGATGACTCCGCTTGAAGCCATGAATAGACTAGCTGATTTTAAGGCTCGATTGAGTGAACACAATCCCTGATAATTGAAAAAACACCACGCTAATTAAAAAAAAAGGGCCTGCGTGGAACCGCAGGCCCTTTTACAAAACCTTTAATCGAATATTCTTTAAAGGTTATCGTCTTTCTTAATGCTTCCCACCCATATCCTTGCCCGCTTCTTTATTCCCACCCATTTCCTTGTGCGCTTCTACTTTCTCATACGAAGCCGTGGCTGGATCGTAAATCTGGCCGGTCCCTTGATCAGAGTAAGGAATAATTCCAACAATGCGTTTGCCGTCTGGAATCATCACATCATAGAGCATTTTGCGTTGATCCGGCCATGAATCAGCCCGCATAGCATCCAAAATCGGCGTGGTACGAAGAGTAGAGATGCTTCTTGGTTTCTCAGGAGTCCCAGCTACTTCCTGAACGGTCTTAGCCGAAGAAACCACCCGATGGTTTTGCTCGGTTTCTTCAACAACAATTTCCACCAAGCCATAATTTGATGGCTTCGTGTCTGTCATCACAGCCTGACTTGAAGAATCTTTCCCAGCCGCCAGAAGTGTTTTCCAAATCTCCTCGCTGCCTGGATACACTTTGATATTCTTGCCAGGGTAATATTTTTGCCAATAATACCCACTCTCCGCATTCCCACCAAACACGGCGACATTGATCCACACCGCTTTATCGTATGGATCGACCACAGCGACCCGACCCTGGAGGGTCGTTGGCTTGCTTAAATCACCCCACTCAAATCGCTCTTGAAATGCTTCGATGGCCATCGCGCTTGAGGCCATTGCCCCAACGAGCGCTACGGCTCCAACAAGGGCCAACCCTTTCTTTTTAGCACCTTTCATAATGGCTTCCCTCCTCGAGTAAAGTTTTAATTCTCAATCATGAATTATCTGACAAAGGTTTATTCTGCCTCTAACAATTTAAATCCCGTAATCGTCCGACCATTTAATTGCACTTCCATGGCCACGAGCTCTTGGGCTGCCTTCGTGAGTTGGTCCATTAATGCCTTGTCTTTCACAGCCAATCGAACGGTGGTTTGTGGATTGTACCAACCGCCATAAGGATTGTTTTTTTCATTCCCACCCGTATAACCC
>JACDDF010000053.1 GCA_013817135.1 Nitrospirales bacterium | reverse complement strand
CTTCAAGTCATGTGAAAAGGGTCAACATGAAAAGAAAAAGCAGCGGGCTATCTCAATTTAGACGGGAGCGTTCTCAATGATTTTCGTAACCGGCGGTGCCGGCTATATCGGGTCCCATACTTGCGTTGAGCTCATCCATGCGGGCTTTGATGTGACGGTCTTTGACAACTTCTCTAATAGCCATCCTGAGTCCCTGGCGCGGGTGCAGCGTATTACAGGGAAGTCCCTTCGCCTAATACGCGGTGACTGCCGTGATCGCGCCGCAGTGGTGGCGGCTCTGCGCGAGAGCGGGGCGACCGCAGTCATTCACTTTGCCGGCCTCAAGGCTGTGGGAGAATCAGTTCAACAACCGTTGGCCTACTATGACAATAATGTGGTCGGATCCCTGCGCCTGTTGGAGGCCATGGACGAGTGTGGAGTGAAACAGCTGGTATTCAGCTCTTCTGCCACGGTGTATGGCGATCCACAACGTCTTCCGCTCACGGAGGACCATCCGCTATCTGCGACCAATCCCTATGGTCGAACGAAGCTGATGGTGGAGGAGATTTTGCGTGACGTACACCGTAGCAATTCCTCCTGGCGGATCGGCATTTTGCGGTATTTTAACCCGGTTGGGGCACATGACAGTGGTCTGATCGGGGAAGATCCCCAGGGTATACCGAACAATTTGCTGCCCTTCGTGGCGCAGGTTGCAGTGGGACGGCGGGAACACTTGAACGTATGGGGTGACGATTATGCGACTCCCGATGGGACCGGAGTGCGGGATTATATCCATGTGGTTGATTTAGCATTGGGGCATCTCAAAGCACTAGAGGCGCTGGCTCGATTGGATGTACAGAAAGAGTGCTTGACGGTCAATCTTGGTACGGGTAATGGGTACAGCGTATTGGAGATCGTGCGGGAATTTGAAGCCGCGAGTGGCAAGCCGATTGCCTACAAGGTTGCCCCACGTCGCCCCGGTGACATTGCCTCCTGTTATGCTGATCCGAACCAAGCTTTCACACTTTTGGGTTGGCGGGCGGAACGCGGGCTCAGTGAGATGTGCGCGGATGCCTGGCGATGGCAACGTGACAACCCCCAGGGATATGCTGTCTGATTTTTTCCCTTGGCTATCTGCGCACCTCTGTGGGGGGAGCCGCTGACGGCCTGGTGTCAGGGAATTCTGGTGAATGCCTAATTTCCGGGCAAAACCGTCTCGGTGCGGTCGCGTGGTCAGAATCCTCGCGTGGTCATATAAGGCCTCACTGGAGGCGGCAGTCCCACCATGGTTCCCCCAACTTAACCACATTCCACGTTTAATCTAAAGAAGATTCGAATACGTGAAGTTCGCAGAAGCTCGCGCGGGAGTCGTCTTTCTAAGAAGGCATCCCGAAAGTGGTCAGGAGCCTGCGCATTGAAAAATTTTGGAACGTGATGTTCTTCGTTTAAATCGATTAAAAGGATTAGGCCACGCAGGCCAGATACTTACGGATGGCAAATTGGTGTTGGTCGGAGAATGTGGCCAACGAAGTCAAATGGCCTCTATAAGATTACTCGAGAACGAGGTTCAGGGAGGTAGCGGGTTAACACCATTCGCCGGTTTTGCAGGATATGACATTACTCGATAATTGGGTGGGTGGGGTCGTGATCGTGGAGGATGGTGAGTCACACCATGTACCAATTGTGCAGGCTTCGTCGGAGACAGGCGGCTCCGACGTTGTTGGGGCGCTCAGTGTGGCTGGTGTCAACGCAGGTGAAGGGGCGCCGACTGAGGATAACAATGGGGATTCCGGGCTATGGGATACTGTCCTTACGAGGGTTTGATCCTTAGGTTTTTGTTCTATTGTCGGTGGTTTTTGGGCGTTTTGTTCATCCATCGCGGGATCGCGGGGAAGGGAAGCCAGAAAAGTAGGATTCTTTTTTTGTAGCTTTGCCAAAAGTTTTTGGCCGTCTGAGTGATAGGAGTTGTTAGGATGTTCATTGACCAGGGCAAGTAACCATTCCTGTGACCATTCTTCGATACCCAGGTCCTGGTAGGTTTTCGCCAGATGGAACATGGCATCCCCGGCAGTTTCTAATTCAGGAAACTCCTTGATGATCTTTTCGAATCGATGGGCAGCAGCGAGATATGAACCCCGGCCGAGATAGAATTGCCCAACCATCAAATGTCGTTGGGCTAATTGTTCTTTACAAATCAGAATGGTTTTCTTCGCTTCGGGTTCATAGCGGCTGGCCGGAAATTCTTGAAGAAGTTTGTCGAAGTTCTGAATGGATAGATCCAGGGGCTCCGGGTCACGATCGACTGTCCGGTATTGTTTGAAATGGCTGACCCCAATTTTGTATTGGGCATAAGGTGCCAATACGTGATTTCGGTGGAGGTCGAGAAAATGTTTGTATTCCACGATGGATTCCGCATAGGATTCTTTGTCAAAAAATGATTCGGCCCGTTTCATGATCACGTTCGGATCGTAATTCATTTCTACGGAATCGCCAACGAAAATTTGTTCGTCCGTTGAGGACACTGCTTGTTTCGATGTGGTGTCGGTAGGTTTGGGTGTTGAGGAACATCCAGCGATCATGACAAGAGCAGTGAGGAAAGTGATCGAAAGAAATCGAAAATTGACAGGAAAAGTCACAGGTAAGTCACTCCCGGTAGTGTTGTGATCATAAGTTGTGGTGAAAGTCGATATAGAGGATGTGAAATAGCCTATTAATCTATACAGACTTTAATACAAGATTCGGACCAATGAAAGAAAGTCTTTAATATTGCGACTGTGTTAATTCTTTTCATTGCGAATTGTCTCCCTTTTACCACATCGTTTGGTTAAAATGAAATATTTGCGACAGTCGGTAATGTTGTGAATTCAACGAATAGGCCATGAGTACATGAATGGCAACCTCTCTAGAATTGTGGGAACCGGCTCCTTTCTCCCCAGTCGTCGGGTCGATAACCAGGAGGTGGCCGATCTTTTAGGGATTGAGCCTTCGTATATTTTTCGAGTTTCAGGTATCCGGACCAGATTCTGGGCTGGTCCACAGGAGGAATGCTCTTTCTTGGCAGAGCAGGCTACTCGAAGGGCATTGGATCAGGCCGGGTTGGTCCCGGAGGATCTTGACGCCATTCTTGTCTCCTCCACCTCTCCAGAGATGATTTTCCCCTCCACGGCCTGCTTGCTTCAAGCCCGGTTGGGTATCAAGAGCATCCCGGCATTTGATCTCTCAGCCTCTTGCTCGGGGTTTCTCTATGGCCTCTCCATGGCGGATTGTTTCATTCGGGCCGGGAAGTTTCGAAGATGTCTCGTCGTGGCTTCGGAAATCAAATCTCGGTCCTTGGATGTCAAAGATTTGAGTACAACCATTTTATTTGGTGATGGGGCCGGTGCGGCCATTGTCGAGAGATCACCAAATTCTGACATGGGCGTCGTCAGCATTCGACTTCACGCCGACGGGGCCTACCATGATCTGGTCAAAATTGCCGGGGGGGGGTCCCGTCAGCCTTTGTCTCAATCTGTCCTTGATTCCAATGAGCATACCTTGCGAATACGGGGTTCAAGGGTGTTTCGCATCGCAATCAGGCGCCTAGGCCAAGCGGTCCGCGACCATTTGGAGCAGGAGAAGTGGGATGTGTCGCAACTGGACCAAGTCATTTTCCATCAAGCCAATGGACGTATGCTTGCCCAGTTTTGTGAAAATATCGGGGTCCCTCCTGAGCGATGCCTCACGATGATCGAGCAAGTCGGAAATACCTCTTCGGCTTCATTGCCGATGGCTTTAGATCATGCGAACCGAGCTCAGAGACTGAAGAAGGGGGATCGGGTCATGTTGGGGGCCTTTGGTGGAGGGCTGACGTGGGGCACAGCTTTGGTTCGGTGGGGGTAAAATTGCCCTCTGCGCATTGTGGTCTTGTTATCGGAGAAACCGGGTTGGTCATTGTGTTGACGATCTCTTGCAATTTGGCCTATCGTGCGCAAAAGGCATGAGTGGGATAGATAATTACGATAGATAAATAATCAGAAGGAGGGTGCGTTGAAAATCTTCCTGGCCAATCCTAGAGGGTTCTGTGCGGGAGTGGATCGAGCGATTGAAATCGTCGATTTGTCCTTAAAAACCTACGGGGCACCAATTTTTGTTCGGCATGAAATTGTACATAGCCGTCATGTGGTTGAGTCCCTTCGTGGAAAGGGCGCTATTTTTGTAGAAGAACTGAATGAGGTTCCTGATGGTGCCATCGTTATTTTCAGTGCACATGGTGTGGCAAAAGAGGTGTGGGAAGAATCCACGCGTCGAAATTTGAAAGTCATTGATGCCACATGTCCCCTGGTCATCAAGGTCCATAACGAAGTCAATCGGGATTACTCCAACGAATATGAGTTGATTCTGATTGGTCACGCGGGTCACCCTGAGGTAGTGGGAACCCTGGGACAGGTGCCGGATAAATTTCATTTAGTTTCCTCGGTTGAAGATGTTGACTCCTTAGAAGTGGAAAATCCTCTGCATTTGTCGTATGTCACCCAAACGACGTTGAGTGTGGATGAGTGCAGAGATATTGTTGCCGCATTACATCGGCGGTTTCCCGGTATTAAGGGGCCACACCAGGAAGATATATGTTATGCCACGCAAAATCGGCAAAATGCTGTCAAAGAGCTGTCCCGTTTTGTTGATGTCATTCTGGTAATCGGGTCTCCCAATAGCTCCAATTCCAACCGATTGAGAGAATTGGGTGAGCGGTGTGGAATCCCTTCATACCTCATTGATTCTTATCAGGATATTCAGACTCAATGGCTGGAAGGCGTGAAGGCAATCGGCATTGCGGCGGGGGCCTCGGCTCCAGAAGTGTTGGTGGCTCAGGTCATCAAGTTTTTAAAGGATCAAGGAGCGACATCGGTAGAGGAGTTGACCGTGGTGGAAGAGAATGTTGAATTTCTTCTTCCCAAAGAATTACTGATGGCCAAAGGCCAGCGATAAGTTCCTTTGGATTTCCGCTTTCCGGGAGGAGCGCGAGCGTATCTTTTCAGAATTTATCCTTCCTCATTATCTTTCCCAATATACTGAAGCCGGTCGATCTGTTTGATTGGGGAATTCTCATGGCATAGAGGATACTCCGTAAAAGGCTCCATGGTTTTATCCTGTTGACAGGAGCCTTTGTTTTGGCAATATGTCAAGATATGGAATAGGCTGATAGTGAGACCCACCGTATTTTGTGGAAAATTTTGATTTTCCTTTCTTCTTTATGGTACTGATTTGAGCCAAATTACTGCCCTGTCATCCACTCCATTCTGGGAGGGAATATGTATCTTCGTACTCTAGTCGTCAGTGGGTTTAAATCCTTTGCTGAGGCAAAAATAGATTTTCCGAATGGGATAACCGCTGTTGTCGGTCCCAACGGGACAGGTAAGAGTAATATCGTGGATGCCATTCTGTGGGCGATGGGTGAGCAAAGCGTGAAGAGTTTACGAAGTGAGCGCATGGAAGACGTCATTTTTAATGGGACTGAGCAACGTAAACCTATGGGAATGGTCGAGGCTTCGCTCATTTTTTCCGAGGTGACGCCTCGCGAGTTGGAGCCTGTCTCTGCCCTTCTGGAAGGGCTAGACCAGGCAACGGACGTCATGATTACTCGTCGGCTTTACCGCGAGGGAGACAGTGAATATTATTTTAATAAGATTCCCTGCCGACTCAAGGATATTCGAGGATTTCTCTGGAATGCCCGGGCAGGAGCTCGAGGGCAGTCTGTGATTGAACAGGGCAATATTGAACAGTTGCTCAGTGCTTCCCCACAGGAACGGCGTGAGTTTATTGAGGGCACGGCAGGTATAATTCGATATAAAAAGCAAAAGGCGGAGGCATTACGGAAATTACAAAGCACAGAAAATAATCTTTTGCGGGTTCGGGATATTCTAGGAGAAGTTCGAGGTCAGCTTCGGACGCTCAATCGTCAGGCGAAACAGGCAGAGGAGTATCAGATGTTTCTCCGTGAAGCTCGGGAGCTTGAGGTGCAGTTGTTGACCCATGACTTTCGCCGGTTTTTTCAAAACCAGTGTCAGTTTGAAAACGAGTTGCACGAATCTGAAAATCAAGAGATTTCCTGCGTGGCTGAAGAGGCCAGGCTTGTGGCCGAGCACCAAGAAGTGCAGTTGGAGCTGACGTCTTCTAGCGAAACTCTCAAGGAAGCGCAGGACCGATTTCGAGAGATTGAGCAACAAATGTCCCATGCGTTTACGGCGATTCAGATTGAACGCAACCGGCTTGATCAATATGAACAGCAACATGAGCAGGTCATGGAGGAGCGGGCTCGGCTGAATGGGGAGGGCCAGGATGCCACGGGTTCCTTAGAAGCTCTGAGAGAGCGTCTGGCCCAAATTCGGTGTGAGATGGAAATACTTTCTGGCACTGTGAAAGAAGGAGAGGGGAGCATAGCTGATCTCGCTGTTCGCCGTCGAGAAACTGCGGAGAAGGTCGACAAGGGGCGAGAAACCATTCTGGCCTTGGCTGTAGATAAAACGAATCAGGAAAACCGCCTGAGAAGTATTGCTGAAGGACAGAGTTCGATGGCCAGACGGATTGAACGTTTGGCGGTGGAATATGCTCAGTCGCAGACCGATCAAACCACACTTCAATCTGAAAGCGAAGCCCTTCGACAGGAATGCTCATCTCTCGAAGGGCAGCTTGATGAGCTTCGGAACAATCAGGACCGATTAGAGGTCAACCTGCAAAGTCAGCGAGAAACCAGGGAAGAGCTTGATGAAAAAATTCTCGACCACCAAACCCAAGCAGCTGGTGCCGAATCTGAATTACGTGCCATTCAAAGTGTCTTTCGGGAAGAAATAGGGTATGGCCATCATGGTGAGGGTGATGAAGCCTCAATTCGCGTCGCGTGTTCGTGCATTCAGGAGGCGTTGGCCGAACGGATGGAAGTGCCCGAGGATGTTGAAAAAGCCATAGAAGCGGTTCTGGGTGAGCGGTTGCAGGCGTGGATTGTCCAATCGTCACAAGAGGCCGAAATGTCCATTGGGCAATTCAAACAACATGAATGGGGAAAAGGCAGCTTTATTCCCTTGAATATTCCGCGACAGGGTCCAAAGGGGCCAGCCGAATGGTGGAGCGTCGTTCAGCACGACACGGAGGTGCTGGGCTTGGCTGTGGATTTTGTTCAGGTTCCGGACGAGTTAAAGCCTGTCGTTGAGGCCTTGTTGGGGAATACGGTCATTGTCAAGTCATTGGCTGGAGCGTTGAATCTCATGACCACACATTCATGGTTCCAAGGGAACGGTCCGCTTTTAGTGGCTTTGGGCGGGGAACTTGTGTCTCCATCCGGGGTCATCAGTGGTGGGTCTGGTGGAGAAGCTGGTGGATTATTACGTCGTCGTCGAGAAATTCTCACATTGGAAGAAAAGTTGAATACGCTCACCGTGGGGTTGGAGGAAGCCAAAGCGAACCGGAAATCGCTTCTACAGGAAATTGAGGATGTGTCGCGACAACTTGAAGAAGCCACTTTGTCCATTCGCGAAATGGAATTTCAGATGTTGACCATTCAAAAAGAGGCTTCTTCAAAAGAGAAGGCTCTTCCCGATCTCGTTCGTCGGTTAGATGCACTTCAGCAGGATCGATTAGCGGAAGAGGAGGAATGGGGCCAGCTCCAAGTTGAAGACGTAGAGGTTCGGACCCGGCTCGAGCATCTCAATCAGACACGGGCTCAAGAAGATGAGGCTCTTCGTCAACTGTTGGATTCTCTCAATACATTAGACCAAGAGCGACAAGACATGTTGCAACGCCTCAATGACACTCGAATGAACTTTCAGTCTCTGAAGTCCCAATCGGACCATGAACAAGCTAATGTTGAACGGATTGAACGGGAAGAAGAGCATAGGAACACCCGTATTCGACAGATTGATGGACAATTGGAGCACCTCTTTCTCCAAAGTCGAAAAAGCCAGGAGGAACGACTTACCAACGAAGGTTTGGTCGAAGAATTAGACATCCGGAAAGAGGCCATTGCCGGAACATTATTGGAGCTTGAGAACCGGCATGCAGAATGTATGGAGGGAGTTAAGCGATTGGATGGTCTGATTGGGAAGGCTCGTGAAACATTGAGCCATATCTTCAAATCCCGGGTGCCAATTGAGGGGCGGTTAGCAGAGGTTCGGGCGAAGTTCCATGCTGTGCAAGAAACGCTGACCATGACTTATGAAATTTCGACGGATGACCTCAAATATCCTCAGGATGCGGAACAGACCCCTGAAGTACTGGAAGGGAGTGAACAGACATCTGGCGAGGAGAAAACCGGGCAGTGGAGAGAGCAGTTGCAGGGTATCAGAAAAAAATTAGAACGTATCGGTCCGATTAACCTGGCCGCTATTGAGGAACATGCTCAATTGGAAGAACGCTATCAATTTTTATTAGCGCAAGAAGAAGATTTAGCCGGTTCAATCCAATCACTTCAAGAAATTATTCAGCGATTAAATCAGACAACCAATAAGCTATTTGTGGATACCTTTAAAGAGCTGCAGGTGAAATTTAGTGAAGTCTTTTCAGCCTTGTTCGCTGGAGGACGTGCTGAGTTGATTCTAGTGGAAGAAACTCAGGAAGGGCAGGAATCTGAAGCGCCAACTCTTGAGCCGGGTGTTGAAATTGTCGCCCAACCACCAGGGAAGCGCTTGAAAAACCTCAATATGCTCTCTGGGGGGGAAAAGACGATGACCGTGATGGCTCTCCTGTTTGCGAGCTTTCTGATTCGTCCTTCTCCATTTTGTGTATTGGATGAGGTGGATGCGCCATTAGATGAAACGAATGTGGTCCGGTTTGGTCAATTTTTACGAAAAATGGCGGACCGGTCTCAATTTATTGTGATCACACACAATAAACGCACCATGGAGACTGCCAACTCCCTATTTGGTGTGACGATGGAGGATCCTGGGGTTTCGAAGTTGATAGCTGTTCGGCTTCATGAATTAGAAGAGGTGAGCTGAGAATACACAGTGGGGCCCAATCATTTTTGGGAAGTCCCAAATAAAAAGCCCCTTCCGTGGAATGTCGGAAGGGGCTTTTTTGCCGAACCAGGTTTTTGGGTTTGGTTAATTCCGAACGCCAGCCCAAACTTTCGCTGGGTCAATTTCTTTGTCAGGATTCAGCTCTTTGGCCTTATCCAGTAGTGACTCAGTTGTCTCAGGGATTTCCGGATCAGGTATGCAGCAATCGTCCACAGGACAGACAGCT
>JACDDF010000052.1 GCA_013817135.1 Nitrospirales bacterium | reverse complement strand
ATATTTCACCGCTTTCTTGGACCATAGTCCCACTATGGGCCGGCGAAATCGTCAAAATCTGGCCTCGCTCATCCACTTTTTCGCTCTCGATCCCCCAAGTCCGACAGACTCCTAGGCGTTGCCAGACACTCACCCTCCTTTGGTCAGCTATCCCCTTCAATTTTTCATGGCTTGAGGCCGATAACATCTTTATCCGAAAACCTCGGCTGGAAACTCCTCATCACCATTAGGACTCATTCGCATGCCATTCTCGCCTGTAAGACTTATGCTGCTGGTCGGAGGGTGGATCAGTCTTGCTCTGGGTATTTTAGGGATATTTGTTCCACTCCTGCCCACGATTCCCTTAATCCTCCTGGCCGCTTCGTGCTTTTCTAAAAGTTCTCCTCGCCTCCATGCACGGCTGCTCCATCAACCCCTGTTGGGCCCAATGATTCAGAATTGGGAACAAGAAGGCAGCATCAGTCAGAATGCGAAAGTCATGGCCACGGTTTACATGGTTGGACTGTTCGGGTGCTCTCTCCTAGTTTTCCCCTTTTCGGTTCTCCTTACCATCTTTCTTGTCTGCATTGGCACTGGAGTCTTAGTGCTAATCTGGACTCGACCCGTGCCTTCAAGCCATTTTAATCAACTCAGCAATCGCGCCACTGACACCGGCAAAAATCTGGTGAGGCTTGGCTGATCCATACATATAGGCAGGCGTGGTGATCACTTTATTGCCGTGATCCACAATATATTTTTCCACCGCGCAATTCTGATGTTTGGCCCCTGTTTTTTCTAACTCGGATGCGGTTCCGGCGTCATCACCAATGGTCACATTAATGCCTTTTTCCCCAAAAGCCAATGCCATGATAGCCGGCGCGATACAAATGGCCGCGATGGGCTTATGGCTGTCACTAAATTCTTTCACGATCCTGGCCACCTGCGGATCAATTTGGCCACCACTCCCCTTTTTTCCAAAATCACAGAGATGCAACGCGGCTCCGAAACCTCCCGGAAAGGCCAGGGCGTCAAAATTCTGTGCTTTAAGTTGTTCTAACGACTGAATCTCGCCACGAGCGATGCGGGCGGCCTCCTGCAACACATTTCGTTTCTGTCCGGTGGGTTTTTGAGTGAGGTGATTCGTTTCCTCAACATCTTTATTGGGCGCAAACACCTCATATTCAGCTCCGTTTTGACCGATGGCAATGAGCGTACTAACGGCTTCGGTAATTTCAGTTCCATCTAAGAATCCACAACCTGAAAGAATCACCGCCACTTTTTTCATAATTTCCTCCTTTTCCCTGAATGCACCGTGGAAGGGACAACAGTCCCTACCCGGACGGTCCAAGTATTTCGTGATAGGTGTTACGCTAATATGACTCTGGGATGAAGGTCAATCTCTGGGGATTCCAGAATTCTCTTCAGAGTCCGGGCACTTCACTCCTTGGTATGCCCTCAAAGCGAATTACGCTTCCTATCAACTCTCAGCCCGCAGCAAAATCTTGCTCATTCACCAACCAATCCTCCCATGATACGCTGTGGGGAATTTTTCACGACACATTTTGAATGAGGGAACGCATGAATCACCAGCGTTTTGATTTTCGCGGAACCGGTTTCAGTTGTTTATGGTTATTTATCTTGACGTGGGTGTTCACCGTGATCACCTTTGGCTTATTTTTTCCATGGGCCTATTCTGCTCAACAGCGGTGGATATCGGAACATACTTTTATCGGTCATCGCCAGCTCGCCTTTCACGGCACGGGAATCGGATTTTTTGGGACCTGGCTTCTGATCATGGTGCTCACGATCATTACCTTCGGACTCTATATGCCTTGGGGCTTTTGCCGGTTGAAACGATGGCAGACCAATAATCTCGCCTTCGCAGATGAGGAATTCCAAGGGTAACTCCTGGTAAGCATCAATGACTATTCTTATCCTGGCGGTGGGGAGTTACGGGGATGTGCTGCCCTTGGTGGGTATGGCCAGACAGCTCCAGCAACGCGGGCATACGGTCACGGTCTTCACCAGTGCCCATTTCACAGAGCTTGTTCAACGAACGGGAGTGGAGTTTGTTGCCATCGGAACGGCCGAGGATTATAACGTCATGGCCAATAATCCCGCGTTATGGCATCCCCACAAAGGTTGGCGACTCATCATGAAACTGCTGGTCTCCAGCGCCCTGGAAGAAACCTACAGTCTCCTCAAATCAAAGGTCATCCAGGGAAACACCATTTTGGTGAGTTCCACCCTGGGGTTTGCCGCTCGCCTCCTTCAAGAAACCCACCATATTCCCCATGCCACCGTCCATTTTTCGCCAGGCGTCTTCCACTCAGCCCACCAAACACCGAAAATCCCCGGCCTACCGCTTCCGGATTGGTTGCCCGTCGCATTCAAACATCACATGTGGAAATTCCTGGACCACACGATCATCGATCCTGTGGTGAAACCCCGACTGAATCGTTTTCGCTGTCAGCTCGGCTTACCGCCGGTTTCGCGGATCTTCCACAACTGGCTGCATTCACCCGATCTAGTCTTAGGTCTGTTCCCTGAGTGGTTTGCCGCTCCTCAGCCTGACTGGCCTCCAAACACATATCTCACCGGGTTTCCCCTTTATGATGAAGCTCCGGACAGCGTTCTCCCTTCGACCCTACAGCGTTTCTTGGATGCACACCCAGAACCATTGATCTATACCCCAGGCTCGGCTAATAAACATGGCCAATCATTTTTCAAGGAGGCGGCCCAAGCCTCCAAGGAACTAGGACGGGCGGCGATTTTTCTGACGCGGTATCCGGAACAACTTCCCCCTTCCCTCCCGAAGGGAGTGACGCACTTTTCCTATGTGCCCCTCAGCCAGCTCCTCCCGCATGCGGCTGCCCTCATTCACCATGGAGGCATCGGCACCTGTTCCCAGGCCTTACGAGCAGGAACCCCGCAACTGATTCAACCACTGGCGTTTGACCAATTTGATAATGCGGCTCGGATTGAAAAATTAGGGGTGGGCGCAATAATTCCCAAACGAAGGTTCAAGGCGCCTAACATCACCCGGCGCCTAAAAGCCCTGCTCAACTCCTATCAGGTGCTACAAAAATGTCAGGAAACCCAACATCTATTTGCAGGAAAAGATCCACTCACGGAAAGCTGTGAACAGATTGAAGATATGGATGGCAACAAATTAAGAAAAGTACGATTTTCACCGAATCCTGAATGTTAAGTTTTAGAGCCACTCTGCCTCTTCCACACATGAAAGTGGAAATTGCACTCTTCATCAGCATTATATTGTCACAGTCATGAATCTTCGCGAATCATTTGGCCTCATCCTCACAATTGGCGGCGTCATTTTATTTCCATTGGGATGGATAATCAGCACTAAGATCCTAGCCTGTTCCTTTTTTCTTCTAATCATAGGGGTCTGGCTTTTTTATACAAACCGAATATTGAAAAAGAACAATGACCTTCCATTAGAAAACGACCAAACTTCCAGAGAGATACGAGGAAGTTCGGGGGATATTCAAAATTACAGAGGCACCCTTACTGGTGGACGCCGAGAAGATCCTGAGACATTTTTCGATGGAGACGATGGCGATTAAGTATAATTTGAAAATACCTTTTAAATTCTTCAAAAACTCCTTAATAAACCTTGATGAACTTTGCAAACACTTGCTAGAGTGCCGAGGTTGTGACAACACCATCTCCCTTACAATTCAAAAAGAAAAATCCAAAAGTTATCATCTCCACCAAATTTGGAGAAATTGAAATCCGCTTTTATATGGATGACGCGCCTCGACATGTGGAAAGCTTCCTCAATCTCATCAGCCTGAAATTTTATGATGACACGACCTTTCACCGGGTCATCCCGGAATTCCTGATCCAGGGTGGCGACCCGTTAAGCAGACTTCCTGAGCGGGAACTCCATGGCACCGGAGGACCGGGGTTTAGCCTCCCGCCCGAACCGAGTGATCGACCCCACCGTCGGGGGACAGTCGCCATGGCCAAAGTCCCACGAAATCCCGATGCCACCAGGGATATCTCCGATAGCGGATCGCAGTTCTATATCATCGTGGAAGACACCAGCAGTCTTGATCGCATGTATACGGTGTTTGGCAGGGTGGTGAAAGGTATGGAGGTGGTAGACCAGATTGTCGCATTGCCGTGCGATGACCGGAACAATCCGCTGGAACCCGTACCGATGAGAATCAGAGCAGAGGAATAGACTAAAAGCAAACGAAAGACGGCAGTCATAGAATTGCGCCTGCCCAGGATTTGCAAAATGAGAGAGAACGCGTCCTGCCGCCTCCCCACCTTAAACCATTCTCCCAAAAACCTAAAACAGCCATCCTACGCGAATGAAGTGACGAACTGCCCGATGGAGGTGGGTGCGCTCAGAGTCAGATGGGGTTGACGCGCAGAGCGCCTTCAGCAAGGCTTCAGGGAAGGCGTCTGAACAGCCTGTTAGACAAACGCGATACTGGCGTATGTCACCGTGGAATTAAACTGATCGGTAACCCCCCGATCATAGCGTAGCACCTGCCCTTTGAAATCCTCCCCATCACGCTTGAGCAGTTTCATCAGGGAAAAGATGACGGAAAACCCTAGAATGCGACGTTGATTCCCTTCTTTCAAGATAAATTCTGCGAACCCTTCCGGATCAGCTTCTTCCACCTTCTTCAACATTTCCAGATCAATCTGCATACATCGATGAAATGAAAAGTCGGTGGGGGGCGTTTTGTCTCCATAGCGAATCCCGATATGCGCTAAATTGGCGCTGCCAATGACACACACCTGTTGCCCGCTGGCCTGAATCGCGCGTTTGGTAATCGTGAGAAATTGATCGATGCGGTGAAAGAGCTGTTGATACTCCCCGCCCGTGAGTGTGTCCGGAGGAAAGTCCACAAGAATAGGCACAATGGAAATCTTCCGATCTTCACCCAGTGCATGCTTGAGGAACGGCAGTTGCAACTCCAGACTATGCTCACGGAGATGGGCAATATCTTCCACAAAAAATGTCTCACCGGTTTCTTTGCGGATCAAGTCGATAATCGCTCGATTAACCGGCACGGTCCCAAACGGCGTTTCAAAATCTTTATCCGTAAAGGCAATTCCCCCTTCAAGACCCGCATGGCAGGTGCCGATCAACACCAGCACATCGGGGACCTGGCCTTCCCGTAATTCCTGATAGCCCCATGCATAGATGGACCCGGCATCTTTCAATTCAAAATTCGGCGCCACCAGGCCCTTTATGGTCTGACCGGCACATTCTGCTTTTCCTTTTTCCGGTCCTTCCTTTGAAGCATAAAACCCGTCGATCTGCGCCCGCAATTTGGCCGGATCGGCCTCATATTGTTTCCCGGCAAACGCCATCGGCCTCGCATCAAGTTTTCGATAGGCCTCAAAGGCTTGAGTCTGAACCTGTTTCAGTCGATCACCTTCCAAAAATAATTTCTCGTCCAGGTCGCTCACCAATTTTGTAAGGCGATCCGGCATCATAAATTCGCCATACTTTTTGAGATACTCAGCCCCAACCTGTTCCAGGGAATGGTCCCCGTCAAAAAACTGGAACAGATAGAAAAAATTCAGCGGCAACACCAGCTTTTCAGAAGACAGACCCGAAGGGTCCCACAGCACAATATATTGCTCTTCCCCCTGCTTCAGCGGAGAATATTGTAGATTACGGAGGATCGGGTAGTTTTTGGAATCTTTTTCGACGGTCTCGGTACTCATATTAAAGGTCCTATCCTGGCTGTAAGGGAAAATTTATCTCAAACTCGACCATTATACGGGCGCATTAATCAAGCCCGCAACCAATCAGGACAAGGCGTTTTGATGAATATCGTGAAAGGGAAAAATGTAAGGGGTTTAACCGGCTGAGATGATGAGACAGGGCTCAGAGTCCAGGAAAGATTAAGGTTTTTGTCCTGCCATTCGTTTGGCCAGTCGTTGGGCGACACGTTTCATGGCGGTGGATCGGTCACGAGGATCAAGCAGCACATTCAGCACATGGACCTGCTTGTGATCATCAACGGCAATAGTCAAAGCTTGAACCAAGTCCCTAAACGTTCCCACTCGATGGCCCACGCCTCCGCCCAACAAATCACAGATCTTCTCGTACTGCCATTCGTGGATGTCATTGAACGGACCTTCCAGGATTTCCCGTTCGGTCCCATAGCCGCGGTTATTCAACACCACCACGATAGGAGCCTGCCCATAGCGAATACAGGTAGACAATTCGGTGCCGGTCATTTGGAATGCGCCGTCACCCACTAGGACGAGAGGCCTGAGGGTAGGATCAGCAAACCCCGCACCGAGAGCAGCCGGGACACTAAATCCCATGGAGGTGTAATAGGCCGGAGACAGGAACTCGGCACTCTTTCGGACACGCAGATCGGCAGCGGCAAACAGCGACTCCCCCACATCGGCAATCACCACCGTTTTGTCATTCAGCAGCCCATCCAGATACCCGAAGACATTGCGAATGGTCACTGCCGCTTCCGGACCAGGTGGATCAAACCGGACGCTGTCGCGAGGGGGGAGCGTCCGCGCAGGAAAAGACGGCAAGGGGGATGCCACTAGGGCTCGAATGAAATCTTCAAAACGGACGTCTTCATATTTATGATGCTTGATGGCAATAGAGTCCGCCGTCGCATGAACGGTGCGGCCGGCGGCAAGGAGCGTGGCATGCGCTTTGACGTCTTCGACATCAGTGAGCAACGTTCCTAGGGTCAGCAGGCAATCGGCGTTCTCCACGAACTCCAGAATTTCTTCCCGCCCCACCAGTCCGCCATACACCCCGATATTCAAAGGATGATCTTCACGGATGACCGACTTCCCCAACAAGGTCGTGGCGATGGGCACATTCATATGCTCGACCAGTTCGGTCAATTGGTCCTGAAGACCGAATCGATGGATTTCGGCACCGGCCAGAATAACCGGACGCTCGGAACCTGACAGAATCCCGCGCACTTCTGCAATGGCTTCTTTGAGAGCCGCCGGGTCACTTTGGCAGGCCGTGACTTTCGGTGGACTTGTTGAAGCCACCTGCACGGGAGTCATCACGAGGTCTCGTGGAATCTCCAAATAGATCGGCCGCTTGAATTGCATTAATGCCTTCAAGGCCCGGTCAATCTCCCGTTCAGCCGTATGAGGGTCATCTAAAACGACGGAAGCCACCGTAATCTTTTCAAAGACATCGCGTTGGGTCGAGAAATCACGGACCATGTGATGAAGGAAGGGATTATTGACTCGTTCATTCAGGCCGGGTGAGCCGGAGATCAACACCACCGGCGAGCGCTCGGCATAAGCACAGGCAACCGCATTGACCATATTCAGACCACCCACGCAATAGGTCACACATGCGCCGCCAATTCCATGTATGCGCGCATAGGCATCCGCCGCAAAGCCCGCACAATCTTCCCGCGTCGTTCCGATGTGCCGGATAGGCGATTCTTCGATGAGCTTAAAAAGAGTCAGCACATAATCGCCGGGAATGCCAAAAATATGGTGCAGACCAAGCTTATACAAGCGGTCCAGCAGGAGAGTGCCAATGGTGTAGGAGTCATTCATTCTGTATCCACCCTCATGGTCATTATATCGGAATAAAGCCCCATTAAAAGAAGCCACACACCGGTGACTACCCTTGCACGTATCTCAACGAAAAGAAATTCCTGAGGAAATTTTGAAAAATTAATTTTTCCATTCACGAATTGGACGAATAATGTGTGACTGGAGTAGCCCTCAATCACATTGTCATCCTGAGGCCATGACGAAGGATCTGTGCCCAGGTGAAAAAGACAAGACTCAGCGAGATACTTTGTTTCCTTCGCCGTCGGAGATCGGCTGAACATAGAACAGGGAAACTGGGCGACTTTATGGCTTACCGACCACTGGGATGCAAAGTAGTAAAAACCAGGTCCTTAATTGTCAACGCCATGTTTTTGTGCAAGAGAATTCCAAATAATCTCTGCGTCGAGAGTATCTAATATGTCCCCTTTCTCCTTAAGCATCTCAATCGTAATTGTGGAAACCGGATAGTTCGCCGTTCCCATAATCCCACTTGAATGGCCTGTGGAGTTCATTTGTGCAAAATTGCCGTATCCAGAAACGGTACCCGTTGTATAAGTTGATCCGGGAACATAAAAAGACTCAGAATGTGCGGACTGCTTCTCAGTTAATATCCGGAAATACTTGTAGCCTTTCTCTTTAGCTATTTCTGAGGCTCTCATGATGGCAAAATCATCGCACTCGCTTTGAGGAATGCTGTACCCAGCATAAGAAACTCGATACACACTTTCGTTAAGTTGGGTGTCGGTGTACCCCAGTTTCCACATGTTATCCGCATCGTGATAGCTCCTTCCAATAGCGCAGCCGGCAAGAATAAGCACGAAAGCGAGAGAAACCATTTGCTTCATTTCTTGGTCTCCTTATGAGCGGGTGCGTGTTGTAGGCGTGGATTCGTTCAGCCGACCGCCCATCCAAGCCCTCTTGAACTTAACTCGAGCACCCACGACCGGCGTCATGAAATGTACCCCTCTCATGCGCCGCCTGCGCCCGAGTGAAGCTCCCCCCAGCAAGCTGGGGGGCATCTTTCAAATGTAATGTCTAATCACATTTGCGCATTCCTCCCCTCAGCATGCTGAGGGGTATCCTGCGCTGTTTTTATGAAAGGATACAGAGCTCTGTGGCGCGAAGTGTTAAACCCACTGAAGCAAATTATTAGCAGGCGGTGCACTAGCGTAACACCCGTACAATTTCCTGCAGGAGGACGTCGAGCTCCTGAGCAAAGTTCACCTGTATGCGAGTGGGCAGAACTTCTTTGGACCGGACCTGCACATGGAGATAAGAATCTGCGATGGAGCGCAGTGAGCTGTCGAGCCGTTTCATGGCATCCTTAAAGGACTTGCCGCCGTCGCCATAGTTGTTTGCCACTTCGGTAAACGACCCTTTGCGAAAGATCGGCGGGACGTGATCGACGAGTGCGCGTAGGAGAAGCGGTATGGCTAGGGTCGCGCCACTGGCAGTGCAGAGGTTAAGCTCAGTGCAAAGCCTGATTAACTTGGTCAGGTCCCAGGGTCCTTTAGCGAGCGTAAAACGCGTCCTTGTATCCCTTTACTATCGCCAAGGAACGGCAATCACGCACTTTGCCTCGCTTGTGGCGCTCAAGGACTTATCGGAGAACCGCCGCCTTAGACCAAATGTCAATCGAAGTCGCCAATAAAAAAAC
>JACDDF010000606.1 GCA_013817135.1 Nitrospirales bacterium | reverse complement strand
ATGGCGGGGGATGAACAGGCTAGAACCACCAAGGCTAGGAACGCGATACTCATTCTCTGAATGTTTCTTAGCCTCCTTCGTTGATATCTCTTCCGGTTGACGCAACCGACCGATGGTGAAAAGCCACATTCAGAACGTATACACGGTGGCTCCAGCATAAAATGGACCCTACAGTCCGTCTACGGATGGATACTGCCTGTTGCTACAGCGGGATGGTCTGGGAACTGTAGGCGAGTGGATTGTCGAGGTGGTCCCTGTGTTGCCTAGAGCTCTCATTTCCAGAATTTGTTGGGTTAGGGATATTGCGAAGGCACATAGAAGTTTAATGGATTCATTGCCTGGTAGCTGACGTTCGTGCCCATTCCCGCATCGGGATCCACAAATCCATCGGCCATCCCGGTTTCGTGCAAGGTGAATGCAGACAATGCTTTGGGATCAATGTTGAATTGATTGACCCGTTGGGCGAATATCCGCCTGGCGGCTTCAATACGGTCAATTTCCTCGTCCGTACCGTATACGACAAATGGTGGATACGAACGGCAGGAATCGATGGCCGCGTAGAGGACCTGACGGAGATGCAAAAACGTATTAAGGGCGGAGTCGCCCATTTGTTGTTGTGATGCAGGGAGTGAGGCCATAAATTTGCTTCGCGCTACTCCTTCGGGGTGCTCTGCCGTAAAGATCACGGCATAATTCCGATCAAAGGCAATCGCTCCTTGGGTGACGACTCCGTCGGTTAAATCCTGCAATTTGATGAAATGGACATACTGTTTGATTCTGGCTTCACGAGATTCGGAAGGAACCAATTGTCCGGGAACCCTGCGAATGATGAGATCCTGATATTTTGCCACCTGAATCCTGATGGATTTGTTATGGCCGCTGCTTTGACAGAGAGCCGGCCTGAAAGGGCGTGGGTCAAGTTGAAACGAAAGTATGCCCTGCTCATGACCTAAACCCCAGGCCTGGAAAGAACATGAAGAGGACGATCAACAGTGTGAAACTGCTGGTTGGTCGGGAAAATTTAAAGGAATAACTGTACATGAGACAGTGCCTCCATTGACTAGGTATCAAGGAATAAAATGAAAACCTGCTTGAGAGCCGGTGAGTGCTCGGAACTCTGTGGTTTGGTTCAGCCCATCAGAGAACCCACGGTCTTTCATCTTAACGAGCGAGAAAAACCAGGGGATCAAATGAGAAGCTTAGAGGAGTGAAACGTGAGGCGGAGCACGAGAGGCACTATGGTGATGGCGGAAGAGATCCGGTGCTGTTGGCTTGAAGAGGGGAAGAACGCCCAATAGAGAAAACGACCGGGGAATGTCAACTGACAGCGTCTGAAGGCCTTGCCCGGCTTGACACGTTCAGCTACACCAGGTGTTCCCATGAGTCTGCTGATCATGAGGACCGGGTGTATGTGGAGCGGAGCCGTATAGGCAAGGCCTCCAGTCACGAGCAGAAAGCACGTGCTGAGCATGAGAGCAGCAAACGATTGTGTGAGAGTGGTCTTCCTCATCGTAGTTAATGGTTGGAGTCTCAATTTCGATGACCTCTGCCGTCAGGCTAGCTGTTCCTTTGCAAGGTGTCTACGGACGGGTATTCATCGATGCAACATTTCACTCCCTGCTCATGGACATTCCGTGATGGCGAATTCCCAATGGTCTTTGCGATTTTGTTGAATCAGCGCATCGATGGAATCCCGAAATATGCGTAAGCTGCCTTTTCCAATTTTTGTGGCCTTCAGGCGATCTTCTTCAACCCACCGATAGATGGTCCATCGGCTGACATTCAAGGTTTGAGCGGCTTCACCGACACGCAAGAGTTGTTTATCCATGGGTTCTCCTTCCGCAGCATTTATGCTGTGGCATACGATTAACGTCATGTGATCGTGTCCGGTTACTGACATAGGAGTCCGGAACGAAATAGTTTCAATCGGGCTTGAACGTGGCTTCTTCTTGAGCGTAATGCTTCGAATCAATGGGGAATGGAGATCATTCGACCATTCTGCTCACGACGAAACGATGCTCTTGAGATGTGTGTTCAGGGACGGACTAGTTGAAATTCCGAGTCTATCCATGAACCAACAAACGAACGGGTGGGCCGCGAGGGGAGAAGGTGTGTAACGGCGAGGTTCGGGAAAAGGTGCATGCGGGTTTCAGGGACCAGAACAGGAAGGGAAGAAACAGTGCCGACCATTGAGCAATCGAAGCGGCACCTGAGGCAATCTGGGCGACATGGCAGGCCCACGAGCAAAGAAGAGAGAGGGATTGGGCCGGGTGGGAATGGTGAGAGGTGTTGGGATCAAGGGACCTTGAAGCACAGAACGCCCCCGCAC
>JACDDF010000051.1 GCA_013817135.1 Nitrospirales bacterium | reverse complement strand
GCCCATCTGACCGTCCGACAGCGAGCCTTCTCCTTTCTCGAGTTAGAGAAGTCATTCGAGTTGAGGGGGAGGTGCTAGAGGATCAACTGTTTAGAAACCATGTCACGATGATGAGAGGCGATGCGGCCTTTCTCGATCCTCATACGCTCCGGATCGTAACCGAGTCCGTCAGCCAACGGATCACATCCGACAAAATTCTCATTGCGGTGGGCACCATTCCTCCTTCTCCTCCCGGTGTTCCAGCAGATGGAAAAATGGTGATAAATAGTGATGGAGTGTTGAGTCTAGAGCAGTTGCCCAAGACCATGGCGGTCGTCGGGGCAGGAGTGATTGGGATTGAATATGCGTCCATGTTTGCTGATTTAGGCGTCGAAGTTACGGTGGTGGATAGGCGGGACCGTCCCCTGGAGTTTCTTGATAACGAAATTGTGGACGAATTGATTTATCAGATGCGAAACAAAAATGTGTTGTTTCGCATGAACGAAGGCGTCGAGCGACTTGAAATCTCTTCCGGCCCCCGAAGTCGAGCGATCGTCCATCTGGAATCGGGCAAACGGTTGCTTTCGGACTTGGTGCTATATTCTGTTGGCCGATTAGGAGGAACCGAAGCTCTCAATCTAAAGGCGGCCGGGCTGGAAGCTGATGTGCGAGGTCGTTTGGTAGTCAATGAATATTTCCAAACGAGCGTGCCGCATATTTTTGCTGCTGGTGATGTGATCGGATATCCCAGTTTGGCGGCGACTTCGTCTGAACAGGGGCGTTTGGCTGCCTGTTATGCGTTCGATTTTTCAACCAATCCCATGGTCGATCATTTTCCCATTGGCATCTATTCTATTCCAGAGCTCTCCATGGTTGGGAAAACCGAAGAAGACTTGACTCGGACCAAAGTCCCCTATGAGACAGGAATTGCCCGTTACAAGGAAATTACTCGGGGAGCAATCATGGGTGATCATACCGGATTTCTCAAGATGTTATTCCATCGCGATGATCATCGCCTATTGGGTGTGCATGCAATTGGTACTGGGGCGACCGAATTGATCCACGTGGGCCAAGCCGTGATAGGCTTAGGCGGAGGATTGGACTACTTTATGAAGACGATCTTCAACTATCCGACCCTAGCAGGATGTTATAAAGTCGCGGCTTTCGATGCCTATAACAAACTTCACGACTGAATTACGCTTGTTTACTTGAGTCTGCAGCTAGGAGGTTCAGTAGGTACCGTATGAGTAATTTACTAGCAGCCAGATCCCTTATGGCCCTATCCCTGGGATTTCATATCATCTTTGCGATGGTGGGGATGGCTATGCCCCTTCTCATGATTCTGGCCGAATGGCGATGGTTACAAACAGGACAAGAGGTCTACCTAACCCTTGCCAAACGGTGGGCGAAAGGCACAGCCATCTTCTTTGCCATCGGGGCCGTGACCGGAACGGTCTTGTCCTTTCAGCTTGGACTGCTCTGGCCATCATTTATGGAATGGGCTGGACCGATTATTGGATTGGCCTTTTCCATTGAAGGCTTTGCCTTTTTTACGGAAGCTATTTTTTTGGGAATCTATTTGTATGGATGGCGGAAAGTGAGTCCACGCGCACATCTTGCTGCAGGAGGAATCGTGGCGGTCAGTGGCGTTTTGTCAGGTGTGGTGGTGGTCATGGCCAATGGATGGATGAACACACCGCGGGGCTTTACGATCATGGATGGTACTCCCATAAACATTGATCCCATTGCTGCACTTCTGAATCCTTCCGGCCTTCTGCAAGCTCCGCACATGATTTTGGCTGCATTTGCCTCAGTAGGATTTGCCGTGGCGGGTATCCATGCATGGCTCCTTCTGCGTCATCCAGGCAATTCGTTCCATCAAGCCGCATTGAAGATCGCCTTAACGGTGGGGGGGATCAGCGCCATTTTGCAGCCAGTGAGTGGAGATCTCTTGGCCAAACGGGTGGCCGAGTTTCAACCACTGAAATTAGCTGTCTTCGAGGGACAAGTTCGCACTGAACATGGCGCAGCATTTAGATTAGGTGGCGTGTGGAATTCAGAGAAAGAAGAATTCGATTATATTCTTGAAATTCCCTATGTGCTCAGTCTGATGTTATATCTCGACCCGAATGCTGAAGTGAAAGGAATTCAAAGTTTTGCCAAAGAGAATTGGCCGCAATTGGCATAGTCAGGACGGCGTTTCAAATCATGGTTTTTATTGGATTCATCATGATGTGTTTTGCCCTATGGGGCGCCTGGCTCGTATTCAAAACTCGAAATGTCTTCCAGTGTAAAGCCTTTTTGAAATCCATGGTCTTAGCAAGCCCGCTAGGTTTTATTGCAACCGAAATGGGGTGGGTGGCTACTGAGGTTGGTAGACAACCCTGGGTTGTGGTGGGGTATTTGAAGACAGCAGAAGCCGTCACACCGATGCCGGGCCTCACTGTCCCGCTGGTCTTTTTTGGTGCGCTCTATGTATTTTTGGCGTGTATTGTCATTTGGCTCATGGTTCGTCATATATCAGCCACACCCAAACAATTCGAAATGATTCCTCATCCTTTATCAAACAAACCAGTATGATCGAACTAGAAACCACACTTGCTGTTGTTCTTCTTATCGCGCTGAACTTTTATGCGTTAATGGGAGGGGCCGATTTTGGAGCGGGAGTCTGGCATCTTATGGCCAGAGGACCGACCAGGCGGAATCAACACCATTTGATCGGCAATGCCATTGGACCCATTTGGGAAGCGAATCATGTCTGGCTGATTCTTGTCGTGACCATTTTGTTTTCGGCTTTTCCCTCTGCCTACGCTCAAATTTCCATCACGCTCCATATCCCTCTGACACTCCTGGTGATTGGGATCGTCCTTCGCGGGGCAGCATTTGCCTTTCGGCATTACGATGTGAAAGATGATGAAATTCACGTTCGTTGGGATCAAATATTTGCCGTCTCCAGTTTGATCAGTCCTTTCTTGCTGGGCATCATCGTAGGAACGATTACCGCCGGACATTTTCCCATGAATCCTGATAGTTTTTTCGAAGGGTATGTGTCTCCCTGGATTCAACCATTCCCGTTGGTCATGGGTCTATTTAGTTTGTTTCTTTTTGCCTATTTAGCAGCGGTCTATCTTCTTCTGGAAACAGATAATGATCAGCTTCGTGAGATTTTTCGAAAACGAGCCATCATGACAGTTCTGGTTGTAGGGTTGCTGGAGGAAGTGGTACTGCTTCTCGGCAGGTCTGGCGCACCGCGACTTTGGGGAGAACTCACCGGCAGTCTGTGGGGGCTATCAATCCAACTTGGGATTGGTGGATTGACGATGGTCTCCCTCTGGTTTCTCATGACTCGGCGATACTGGTGGGCTCGAACGTGTGCTATCCTTCAAGTCACCTTGAGCTTATGGGCGTGGGGTATTGCTCAGTTCCCTTATTTAGTTCCTCCCTATCTCACCGTCTTTAATGCCTCTGCCCCGGAGATTACTCTTCGGTTTATCCTTGGGGCCATCGTTCTAGGGGCGCTCGTACTTTTCCCTTCGCTCCTGTATTTGTTTCACGTCTTTAAGAGTGGACCCCTTTTGGTCAAAGGGAGTAACAATAAATAAGAAGGTATTTTTAGAGCCCGGCACCATAACCCTTGCCTCGCACGAGGACGCAACGCGGTTTTCTTCTGATGCAACACGGTACCGACTGACAATCTATTTTGACGATGAGTGTCAACATATCACCTGACGATGTCTTTGAAAGACATGGCGTGTCGATTTCATTTCTGGGCCAAAAGTGACTTCAAACGATTTTTGAAGAACTATTGGGGTTAGGTTTCGTCCTGCTTACATTTAAAAATATTATAATTACATAAAAAAATATGTATTTGTCTATGTAATGGTTGGTGTTATTAAATATAACCAAGAAAGGGAATCAAGCATATCGCTTCGCATTGAGAGGGAACCCCATGAAACATTCAGCCATAATGCTGTTGAGTCTACTGATCGCCGGATTTTCAACCAATGCCTGTGCTGTGAATGAGGGACAACGGTCCCAGGTTCTGGGAGGTGAAGTGTCACAGGAGCCAATGAGTCTGATCGCGCACGTGACAATTCTGGAGAGCTACCAAGTCCAAGTGACTGAAATCAAGAAAAAGATTTCGATACTCGAGGAACGATTGAGGCGGTTAGCTAATAGGCCACATATGGATCCCAAAGGGTTTCACCGTTTTACTTCCCAAATGATGACCAATCACCTTGAAATGGAAATGGAGAAGTTCGAAGAACGGATTGCATGGCATCATGAGCAGGTCAGACAACTCCACAGCTCATAACGAAGCACGAGAACATGGCATCAAATGGACACGATTGGAAGTGGGCGACGGCTATGAATCAATCCCTGATTGAATGTCGGCCACAAAGGACATTATGGAGAATGACTGTGCCCTTCTCTTGGCTTAATGGTGGTGAGAGACTAGAATGTAATGGATCCTTGGCACAGTTTATTTGGGTTGACGAGGTTAGGGGGGTTGGTGAGCCCAAAGCGAGCCCCCGCCAATCATCGGTACATACTTAACTTATGAACCTTGTTCCCAATCCAGCAGAACCCTCTGCCACTCAAGTCGTTTTCCCGCCACAGCCTCCCCCGCTTCGGGTTTCGGATTCCCATCCGCAGTTTAAGTCCTGGGCAGCCGTCAAAATTCCCAAGAAACTACATGCGAGTACCCGATTCACCATCGGGTTTTTTCTTGTTTTCATTTTCGCCTTGCTCCTTGTACCTTGGACTCAGACGATTACGGTTCAAGGGCAATTATCGGCCTATTCTCCCGCAGAACGTCCACAAGAGATTCATGCACCTCTTGAAGGTCGCATTGCGACTTGGCATGTCAACGAAGGCATGGCAGTCAAAAAGCAGGATCTGCTTCTTGAACTCGTGGACGTCGATTCAAAATTCCTGGCCCCGGATCTCCTCACACGGCTGGACGAATCCATTCAGGCCATGGAGGAAAAGCGGGAGACCACGCGGGCTCGTGCCGATTTCCTGGGCAGACAACTCAAAGAAATGACCCCACTGACTGCGGCCACTACCCGATCGGCCGATTCCCGTGTTCAGGAAGCTTCAAGGCGAATCCAGAGTATGGTCCAGCGCCAGGCTGCGGCCAAGGTCGCCGCACTAACCGCGCAACTGAATTTGCAACGATCCCACATCCTGGAAGCCGAAGGGTTGGTTTCACGGCGTGAACTGGAAATAGCCATTCAAGCCGAAGCCGCCGCTCAAGCTGAACTCAAAGCCAGTGACGCCGGATTTCAAGAAGTGTCCCAATCACGACTGGCCCTCACCCATGGACGCGTGCAAATTGAAGCCGAACTTGGCCAACGCATTCTGAACATTCGTTCCCAAAGGGCAGCAGCCCTTGGAGAGGCGGCTCAGGCGTCAAAAGAGTTGGCGGATCTGGCCTTAACCCGCTCTAATGCTGCCCAGCGGAGAACAGCCAGCCTTATTACCGCGCCCATGGATGGCACAGTGGTTCGCATGGCACGAGTGGGAGCTGGTGAAATTGTGAAACAAGGCGATTCCTTATTCACCATCGTCCCGGATACGGCTACGCGGGCAGTCGAAATGTGGGCAGAACCGTTGGATGCTCCCCTTCTCAGGCCCGGAAGGAAGGTCCGCCTGATGTTTCATGGCATTCCGACTATTCCGCTTCCTTCATGGCCGGAACTGATGGCTGGGACGTTCGATGGCACAATTCTGGTGGTTGATCAAACCCCGGATTCACAAAAACGGTTTCGGTTTTGGGTCGCTCAAGATCCGGAGGCCTCTGCTTGGCCACCTCAAAGTCAGATTCGCCAAGGAACGCAAGTCATGGGATGGGTTCTGTTAAACCGGGTACCTCTCTGGTATGAATTGTGGAGACGCGTGAATCTCTTCCCGGCTGATTACCAAGAACAGTCAAACTATCTTTCCGAGACTTTTCTCCCCAAGGCCGGACGGCCGGGGAAATAATCACAGCTCCAGGGAATGCACGACAGTCAATCCTGAAATTCATTGTAAGGAGGGAGCAGGCATGCCACGAAATCTCTTGTCACTTTCCTGTTTGTTCGCGGGCGCGGTGCTTGTCGTGTCTCCTCTACCCGATACATTCGGTCTGGAGACCACCACTTCCCAATACGACGCGCCAACCCGACCCCTTCGCTTAGAAACCGTGCTGTCTTTGGTTGAGACACAACATCCACTGTTGCATGGGAGTCGGACTGAAAAACTAGCAGCCCAAGGGACATTACTGAAAGCCCTTGGGGCCTTTGAACCTATCCTGGTCAATGATTTTGAAGTGGAGCGTCTCGTCAAAGATGGGCAAACCAAGAGTGTGGGTTTCAACGACACCATGGTGCAGATGCGACATCCCTCGGGGCTTCGAGGATTTGCGGGATGGCGAACAGGCATAGGCGATGTGGACGTGGCTGATCTCGGAGTGGACCAGACCAATCAACCTCTGTTAGGCCTCGTGCTGCCATTACTACGAGGACTTGGCACCAATCCGGAGCAAGGTGAACTGGAAAAATCCAAACTGGCAGAACAGGAAGCCACGCTTCATATCCAACAAACCCGCCAAGATCTGTATTTAGGTGCTGCCACACAATATTGGAAATGGGTGGCCGCCTGGAAAGCTGTGGATTTGCGCCAACAAGCTTTGGATGTCGCTAAAGTCCGTCTTCAACAACTTACCCGACAGGCTGAAGCCGGAGCCGTGGCAGAATTTGATGTCACCGAAGCCCACCAGGAAGTCCAACGCCGCTTGGAGAATGTCATTAAGGCCACACGAGAAGCCGAACAGGAACAGTTCAAACTGTCCCTATTTGTCTGGGACCACGGTGCCCCAATGGCTTTCAATCTTCAGACGGTCCCTGACTTTCCTCCTCTCACTTCGACTTCGGGTATCCCAACTCGGGAAACCGATGTGGATCTGGCACAACAACGCCGGCCGGAAATTCTACAAATTACTCTTGAAGCGGCGCGAAATCATATTGATCTTGGTGTCGCCAAAAATAATTTGCTCCCTGGGCTTCAAGCTGAGGCTCAACCAACCAGGAAACCGGGAGAGTTTGTGTTGGGTCTGGGTTACCGGTTCGGGCTCATACTCAGCTTTCCCTTCTTACAAAAAGGTGCGACCGGCCAACAGCTTCAACTGAAAGCGAAGGCTGAACGATTACTGTGGGATCAACAGTACCGAATGCAGCAGGTGGCCCTGGACATCGACAATGCCAACTCGGCCATATTGCGGGCGGAAGAACGTATGCAGGCGGCTTCTCAAGCTCTCATCTACGCCCGCTCTCTTGTGAAAGGCGAAAGAACCCGGTTTCAGGTGGGGGCCACCAATTTACTCTTTGTGAATCTACGGGAACGAAATCAGGTGGATGCGGAAGTCATCTATATCCAAGCCCAAGCCGACTATCATCAGGCTCAAGCCTTTTACCAATGGGCGATTGGCTCTTGGACTCAACCTGTGGCATAGCCGCTAACAAGAAACGATGTCTTCACCATGAAAACCACCGACGCCGGACAGGCCCTGAACAGAGAAGTGCTTCAACACGTGGCCACATTTCTCAGGCAAGAGCGCCAGATTCTTGTCACGATCCTCATGTATTCCCTAGCCGTTGGCCTGTTTTCTCTTATTATTCCGCTTACCGTTCAGGAACTGGTGAATACCTTTGCGTTTGCCATCCAACCGATTATGGTTGTGACGCTGGTCAGCATCATGGCTGGGGTCCTGGTATTTGTCGGCGTGTTCAAAGTCCTTCAATTTTTTGCGACGGATCTCTTGGAACGCCGAATCTTTGTTCGCCTGACCCTGGCCTTTGCGCGAATATTTCCCTCTATACAAGAAACACATTTCCGCGGAGAATACGCCAGTCGTTTTTTTGAAATTATCTTTATGCAACGGGCGATTGCCGCTTTATTGGTAGACCTCACCAACGTGGTGGTTGGCGGGTTCATTGGCATGGTGTTGCTTGTTCTGTATCACCCGTATTTTCTGGTTTTTGATCTCCTTCTCCTTCTCGCTGTAGGGATCATCTACGTATTAGGCCATGGGGGACTTCAAACCACCCTGCACATGTCAGAAACCAAATATGCCGCCTATCATTGGTTTCAGGAGGTGGCCGACAATCTCAGTCACTTTAAATCCAGCCAGAGCCGTGATCTCATCCTTCAGAAAGCCGATTCCCTGGCTCATGCCTATGTGCATGCAAGAGAGTCCCGACTCCGGGTGCTCATACGACAATACATTGGGTCTCTCTCTCTTCAAGTGCTTCTCCACACCGGTCTGTTGGGAACTGCAGGTTGGCTGTTGAGTAAAGGGGAACTCACCTTAGGACAATTGGTTGCCGCGGAAGTCATCATTGCCACACTCCTTGTCAATTTAGACTCGGTCGTCAAGCGCACCTATGTGATTTTTTATTTTTTAACCGCTTTAACGGAAATCCATCATATTTTTTCTCTTCCCAAGGACCATCAAACTTCAGCTCAGTTTGTCAGCCTTCCCGAGCTTTCGCCACAAGGTCTTGGGCTTTCCGTTTCCCATGTTGGCGGTTTGCCTCCCCCATGGCCACATGCCTTTGAACTCAACGTAGACCTGAAGCCGGGAGAAAAATGGGCAGTGGTCTCCGGAACGGAATCTCAACGATTTCGGATTTCAAGACTTTTGGCGGGTTTGGATGATCCACCACACGGAACCATTCGCTACAATGGAATCGATATTCGTGACCTCCATCCTGACGCCGTGAATGGGATTCGCGGGCTGGTGTTGAGTAGAGATTTGTCACTTTTTGAAGCCACGTTCTTGGAAAACATCACATTAGGACGAAAGGACCTGTCAACTGAGGATTTACTGTGGGTCTTACATTTCGTGGATTTGCAGAAGGAAATGGAACATTTTCCTGATGGCTTGAAAACTCTGGTTGAATACGGCGGAAAAAAATTTTCTCCCAGTCAGACCATTCAAATTTTATTGGCTCGGGCTCTGATCGTTCGTCCCAAGTTGCTTGTTGTCGATGGCGGTCTCCATGAAATCTCCTCTCCACAACGAGAGACCATTCTCTCCAGAATTTGTGCGCCGGAATGTCCGTGGACGATGGTCATCGTCACAACCGATCCCAATATCAAACTGTTCGTTCAGGAAAGTTTCTCGCTACGCTAACGTGTTTGCCCACACAAGTGCAAAGATGAAGCATGGTCTTCACCAAAGAATGTGATTGAGCATGGGTCGGGGAGCAGGGCCGCTGGTTAATGAACCGCTGCCCAGGCTTTCAAGGTCGGATG
>JACDDF010000605.1 GCA_013817135.1 Nitrospirales bacterium | reverse complement strand
GGTTGCCAGAATATCATCCAAGGCGATGGCAATGCGGGCCTCCTGATTGGCCGCGGAGGTCCATTTGTTCAACCACAACTTTGATTTCAGATTTATCGGAGTCTTTGGCCAGGCCCATGGCGGTTTTAACTTGGGCTTCCCCTTCCAGTAATTCGCTGGAAAGATCATCCACGACCCCATGCTTTTTGCTCAGTTCTTGGCGCCACGTTTCGAAACAACGGCATGGTTATCACGGTGTTGTTGACCTGCCTCAGAGGACCAATGAAACAGTGCAAATTCTCGCCTTTACACCGTCACCAGAAATCATCAAACTTGAACTCTCGCCTGAAAATGAAGACGTCGTGTCTGTCGCCAACCTGTCACGGAAGTCGCTGCAATACGAGTTCAAGCCGGACATCGGCCTAATTCGGGAATTTCTCGGCAAGGCCACCGGCAAGCTCCCTGCCCAATTTCACTATCACTGTTGGATTTTTCAGGATCAGGTCCCGAGTTTCGTGCATTACGAAGGGCCCTTGCAGCTCATGGGGCCGATTCTGCGAATCGGACTCGTAAGCCCTCGCTTGGCTTCAATGCCAGAAGACAAAAAGAATTCGTTTACATAGCTGGCCCGGGGGTAGCCCGTATTATGTGAGATTGGCAATTGTGATGAGCAGGCCAAGGACAGCTTATGCCACTAATTTTCGGCGAACTCGGTCTGAGATTGGCAGGACTTTTGTGTATAAAGAAGCATCGAAGGAGGACAAACGGAGAAAAACCGGATGACCAGGCTGTCCACCAAACGGGGCTCTCACCCGGGTGTCAGCATGTTGTCACTCTTACTCATTCTGGCGTTGCTCGCAGGATGCACGAGCCCACCACACCAGTCTCGGCCATTTTTCCTGACCGAGGAGGAAGTAGACACATACGGTCGGAAGACCTGGTTTTGACCGTCTCATTGAGGCCGATCCAGGAAGTGTCTCCTTAATGGTTGCAGGAGATTATCAAGAGCGGCCGCCAAGAAAGATTGCGGGGCTGCCGTTTGTGAATAATGGGGAAGGCGATTATCTCATCAATAAGATTCCGTTAAAAATTCTGGATAATGAAGATCTCAATAAGTGGTCATGGACCCATGCGAATCGAGTGCGGCGTGCGGTGGCAGGGGAGCTTGCCACACGAGAATTCATCATCGTGCCTATATTAACGATCGATGCAGTGTTGGCTACCCATGGGATTACCGACAAGGAAAAGCTCAATGCGGTTCCCCCGGATGAACTGGGACGCTGGTTGAAGGCGGATACGGTGGTCTACGGGGAGCTGCTGAATTATGAAGCGTATTATGTTTTTCTTGTCGCAGTCTGGAAAGTGAGCGCAGGGGTGAGAATGGTCAACGATGGATGGGCACGAGATTTTTCATGCACGAATCATCGATACGAAACGACCGTGCATCCGGTGATTGATCTCATCGATATGGTGATCCATGCCATTGCGTCTCTGTTTCATCTTCGAAACATCACCCTGGTCCGCACGGAATATGAGGTGGGCCGCGAGATCGTCGGGCGTCTCCCAAGGGCTGAACGAAACATCTCCGAGTTCATGGCTGCCACGAAGAATGCCACGCCGGCCCTCGACCCCAGCGGCCTCCAGGCCTCTACTCCAAACGATTCCGTGAGATATCACTCACGCGACGTCTCTCCAGGTTGTGTCCTCTATAACCAGGTTTCCCCTCCGATTTCCCTGCCCAGCATCAGGGGAGTGGAACCGAGAAATGGTGTGTCCCGCGGTGCCACCGTTTCAATTCTTTTTTTCCGGAGCAATATTGGACAGAGGACATCCGGTTATTCAGTTATCCTCGTAAAACCATGGTGCCTTCTTTGTGCATATGAGCCAAGGTGGGTGCAGTCAATTGAGGCATTGAGAAAGGAATTGGTTCTGTTTTACTACGCGCTCATGTTTTTACTACTCGGACTTGTGGAAGCGTCCTTGGGTTTTTCAAGAATCGCGGGGGTCGCCACGCAGATTTCCGGGGTGTTATTCGTGATCGGAATCGTGCTTCTGATCGTTCATACGGTAAGAGGGCGATCGACGAGCGGGATTGAGCCTGGTTGACTGTTCCCAATTTCACATCGTGCACCAATGGCAGCGAGATATTGAACGCTGAGGGCCGCTTCAAGGCAATTCAAAAATAGCGTGGCAGATTCTGCCGCGTTAGGGTTTGAGAATTCAGAAGAAAGGATCGTGCAAGCCGTTAGGCTCAGGTGGTCATCATGGTGGGCTGTCTGATCCAGAAATTTCTTTGCCGTGGGAACCCTCTTCCTAAGCCTGTCTCCATGTGGATGATTCAGAAGTGATGCGG
>JACDDF010000604.1 GCA_013817135.1 Nitrospirales bacterium | reverse complement strand
TCATTATTGTGGGCGCCACCGTCCTTGTTCTGTTTATGTCGATGGATTATGTGCAGGACTTCAAGTTTTTCCGGGGCGAGTATTATGTCATGGTCGTGATGTCGGCCCTCGGCATGATGTTTATGGTTTCATCGAATGATCTTCTCTCCGTCTTTGTTACCCTGGAATTTTCAACTTTTGGATTTTATGTGCTGGTCGCCTATCTCAGGGATGACCAACGATCATCGGAAGCCGGCCTCAAGTTTTTTATTTTAGGGGTATTTACGGCCGGACTATTAGCCTATGGCATCAGTTTGGTCTATGGCGAAACCGGGACCTTGATTTTCTCTGAAATGACCAGCACCCCTGGAAGTTATGGTTTGGCGATTGGCTACATTTTGATTTTTGCCGCCCTGGGATTCAAGATCGGTGCAGTCCCTTTTCATGCCTGGATTCCTGATACCTATCAAGGGGCGCCGACTCCGGTGACGGCCTTCCTCTCCATTGCACCAAAGGCCGCAGCATTGGCGATCCTTATCCGGATGTTTTACGTGTCTCTTGCTTCATTCAAGCCGATGTGGGCGTTGTTATTTGTTGTCGCATCCATTTTCTCGATGACCTACGGCAATATCGTGGCCATTGCCCAAAAGAATATTAAGCGACTGTTGGCCTATTCCGGCATTGCACAAATTGGAAATATCATGATCGGATTAGCCGCAGGGACGAAACAAGGCAGCGATGCGATCATGTTTTTTCTTCTGACATACCTTTTTGCCAATTTGGGAGCGTTTGCGGTCATCATTGCCGTGAGTCGGGTTATAAAAAGCGACGAAATTGAAGATTATAACGGTCTGAATCGACGCTCCCCGTTTTTAGCGGCGGCCATGTTGCTTTTCCTGTTATCGCTGGCTGGAGTTCCTCCGCTTGCCGGGTTTATCGGGAAAATCTATTTATTTATTGCGGCAATGAAAGAAGAGCTGTATACGCTTCTGATTGTGGGACTGATCAATATCGTCATCTCCATGTACTACTATCTGATTGTCGTCAAAAAGATGTACATCAACGAACCCACTGATCCTTCGCCAATTCGTGCATCCATGCCGATCAAAGTTGCGGTGTTCGTGGGGATTGCCGGAACTGTGGTGTTGGGTGTGTACCCCGGGCCGTTTATCGACTGGGCCGTCAGTGCCTCCCTCATGTTCTCCAATATCGCAGGACCCACCGCGGCCGCCTCTCTTCTTCCTGGCGGATAATCGCTAATCGGGTTGTTTTCGCCTTCCGCCTCCTTCTCTGATTGACAGGTACAATCTCTTTTTCCATGTTTCCGCGGGACCTCCATGAAAGGAACGAATGTGAGCCGGGGATGAGGTTATTGATGAAGTGTTGCGAAAGGGGAAATTCGGTGGAGTTACATTCGCCAGGAAAAGATGGTTTCCAGGGGATTGAGCCCATTGAGTTGCCAAATGGCCCCGAACACTACGGATATGGTCACAATCACCAAGAGGATTAGACCTATGAGGATCGAATTTCTTTTGCTACGCGGAAAGCGGGGGGGAGCGACTTTCTGGAACCCCGATGGGTCTTGCCACAATACAGAGGGTCGTCGTGGTCCTAGAAGTGCTGTGGTTTTTCGGAGAGATTCCACGTGACTGTCTCGTGGGCCTTTTTGGGCTAACCGTTTCCCTGGTGTGACTGAGGGTGTCATAGCTGGTGACTTTGCATCTCCCTTCACAGATTGAGGAACTTTTCTGGTATGGATATAGGATGCTCGACAGTGTGGACAGACCAGTGTTTCCTGGATTGATTCGCCATTGTCCTCCTGCTGCGCCTGTCCTCCTGTTAGCGACACGCGGCAATATGGGCAGGTGGGGGCATTCGGTGAGACCAGCCCGTGACATTGTGGACAGGTAGGTAGTCCGGCTGCACGCTCCTCTTCCAATGCGTGTTTCCCAGGAGAAGGGAAAGCGCATTGAGGACATGCCCGAGCTTCAGTCGAGACCTCTTTGTGACATTCAGGGCAAGGAACAAGGGCCATGGAGTGAATTTCCGTTCTCGCTATATCACGCGTTTTTCGAACATACTTCGTAATGATCCTTCAGAAAAGCAAAGTCAATCCCTGGAAACTTCTCTTGATTTACGAGTAAATACAGGGGTGTCGTCCTCCTCCTTGAACCAAACCAGAGATAAAGTGGAGGGTCTGGCCTTCAGCTATTCTCTCTTATCTGATTTGGTCTTCTCAAGGGAGAGGGATTTTTTTTTAAATCCGGCTTCCTTACTTCATTCCTTGAATTCAATTCGTAAGTGCAACTCAAGCGTTTGGTTAAGCGGGGCAGCTGCGATAGCCTCGTGGCCTTGT
>JACDDF010000603.1 GCA_013817135.1 Nitrospirales bacterium | reverse complement strand
CACCAGATCTCCTAACCCCGATAGCCCATAAAAGGTGGCAACATCCGCGCCCATGGCCCGGCCTAACCGGATCATTTCCGCCAGTCCTCTGGTGATTAAGGCGGCTCTCGCATTAGATCCGAGGTCCAGCCCATCGACCACACCAGCTCCAATGGCCATGACATTTTTTAAGGCTCCGCCCAGTTGCGCACCGATCATATCCCGTCCGGCATACACGCGAAACTGTGGAGTGATGAAGGCTTGTTGCAAACCATTCACCAGATTGAAATCCCGCCCGGCGAGTAAAATGGTCGTGGGTTTCCATCGGCTCACCTCTGATGCGAAGCTGGGCCCGGAAAGAATGGTGATGAACGGATGCCACACTGCGGGGAGATGACTTTCGACCACCTGACTCATCAATTGCAACGTGCCTTCCTCAATGCCTTTGGTGGCAATGATAATGGGAAGGGGTTCCTTTAATAACAGGTTGAGTTGCTTCACCATGTTGGCCATGGCATGTGATGGTGCTGCAAGCAGGATGACATCTGTGCCCTGCACGCAATCCGGAAGACTGATCGTGGCCTGGATAGAATTGGGTAAAACCACCTCCGGGAGATACCAGGAATTTTCTCTGGTGCGCTGGATGGTCTCCGCCACCTCAGGTTCATGCGCCCATAAGCGGATGCTGAATCCTTTGGTGGCCAATAGATGAGCCAAAGCCGTCCCCCAGGCTCCGGCGCCAATCACTGAGAGGACACGAAAGGAAGTGGGTGTCACGGTGTCTCCTGACAAAGGTGGTTCATGGATGATTGTGGAGTTGGTGCATGGGCCAAGGGGGCGAACGGATGTACTTGGAGAGAAACGTGCACCAGTCTGAGGGAACGAATGCGGGTCGATGTTGGGATTGAATCGTGATCTGTTGGGAAATTATAAAAATGACGTGGGAAGTGAGTCAAATCATTTTGCGTGTTTCGCCTGGACGAATCAATGGAAATTGGGCAAGATAGAGAAACCCAACAATCATGAGACATGTGTCATCTTAACAGAAAACAGGTGCTGTGTGAGTGAAACCAAGCCGTGTCCTTCTTGTGGTTATGATCTCCCCCTCAAAGGACGGTTCTGTCCAAAATGCGGGAGTCGGGCTGATCGAAAACAGGTGGAGGAATCCAAACAGGAGCCGCTTAACCTTCGTATTCTCTATATTATGGTGGGGCTACTCATCCTGGCCGTCTTATTCCCTCCTTGGCAAACGCCACCGGAGCAGACGCCGGAATTTTTAGGATTTCACTTTATTACTTCTCCCCCCGTGGAGGGGGCTCAACGCAGTCCCATTCTCCAAAACATTCAGCTCTTCACGATTGCCGTGGCTGGGCTGTACTTTTCCTGGGCGTTTAGGAGCAAAGGCTAACCGGGTCATTTTTCCGAATCCGGCGAGGACGTTCTTCATGAGGGGGACTCCTGAAGACACGGGATATCGGAAATACCTGGGCTCCAGGTTTCCCCAACATCCCGTGTTATTTTCCTGTGAGAATCACGATTGAAACCGGATCACAGCCGGTTACTTGGCGACTTGCAGGATTTGTTGAATGGCCTCAGACTTTTGCATCCGGAGAATCTGGTAGATTTTTGGACCATCTTCCAGGACGTATTGTCGGTCTTCGGCCTGCACCTTCGCGCACGGTCCTGGTTTGCCTTGCAGAGAAAGAAAACGGGTGACAAGTGGGGGGTTCCGGGAAATCCGTAGAATACTCACGGCACAGGCTTCCCCATCATAGGGTGCCGAAACAATGTTGGCATCATCCCATTCCTGAATATCATAGACATGAGTGTGCACTTTGAGTTGGGGCACATTCGCATTGACCAGGGATGCGGTCGAGTCGATACACCGTTTAAATTCTCTTATGCAGGTGATACGCGAGGTCTGGAGGACATCGTCGGTATTGCCTTCCTTGAGCATCCAGGAACCCTGGACTTCAACCCATCGCCCCCATGACTGATCGTGAAAGGTCTGTGGGGGAAGGAATGGGACTACACGATTCAAGACGCGATCATCCTCGGTGAGATGTTTCAGTGTGGGAAAGTCGAGGTCCCCTGTCTGAGAGAGCCCTGATTTTTCCTGATAGGATTTCAACGCCTCTTTGGTGGATTGGTCGAGCGTTCCTGTATATGGTCCGACTCCATATCCAAAACGTCCGAGAAAAATCTGCACGCCGGTCATCAACGTACGAAATTCTTCCGGATTTTTCCGTAATTCATCCAATTCTTCCTGCCCCTTTTTTTCTAACGACATTTTTGAAGCGCCAGTTTGTGGTGGTTGACTGGGCGGGGGAGATGAAGATTCAGATGGTGCCTGTGAAG
>JACDDF010000602.1 GCA_013817135.1 Nitrospirales bacterium | reverse complement strand
TAAATTAGCCGCCTGAACCAGCGAGACCTTCAATCCTGTCACGGTCACCAAAAGACTCATAGCCAAACTCACTATCACAAACCTACCCAAGTGACGATCGCCTTGCTTCATTCTACGGTCTCCATATACCTGGCAGATGTTAAAATAATCCTCTCCCCCGCTTACCAAATGCAAAAGCATCGAAGCCTGCCAGAATGGCAAATTGCATGTAAAACAACCACCCTGTCGGCCAGAAAAACTTGGAAATGATCATTAAAAAAATCCCACAGACCAGGAAAATATTCCCGCGTTTGACGCCTAAGTACAGATGCCCGATCCCCGGTAAAATGGAAAGGGTGGCGGCTCCAAGAGCATGCATGGTCTTTTCACGATCATTCATCAGGATGACCCTACCAAACCATACCATTGGCCCTCGGGAGAGTTCCAGGGATAAGAATCTGCGCTAAAAAAGGATTGAGGCACACTCACAGAAAATTTAAAATCTGGAGGGGGGAAAAGAGGAATTCTTCAGCTTAGGTTCCGCTTACGTAATTCTTCTTGGTAGGTTTTTTGATAAAGGACATCCCACTCTTGGGATCCTTCTGGAATCGGCCGTGCATATGATTGCAATCGACTCCGCACCTTTTGAACGAGTTCCTCTTCAGCCTTCATGTGCTCGGCCAGCACGCGCTTCACTTCACGAAGGGCCGGAGCAGAATCGCCGATCATCTTGACCTCGGACATTCCTGTGACATTGGTCAGAATCACATGCGCAAGATGTGTCTGTTTATCGTCGCTGAGGATGGGAGTATTCATCATCAATCCAGTCGTACGGGCCTCAGATTACATTCTTCCGTCTGCCCTATAAAATGACCCCGCGTTCTTTAATGAGCTTTTGCTTCACCATCGTAAACATTTTCTGATAATCCGCTCGACCTTCTGCAAACTCTCGTTCAAATTGTTTCAACATCTCCCGGACATCCGCGTTCAACCGATCCTCCACCTGTAACTCGGATACAATGGCTGATTCCAATTTCTGAATGACCACTTCAGGTTTTCCGTGAATTTCCAACAATCCACTCGACTGTAATCGTTCAATGACTGAGACGGCCATCTGATGCACACGAACTTTATTGAGACGCATCAGGTTCCTTCAGGAAGCCGTTCCACTTTCATGAGGGACGCCCCTGTGGCCTCCATCAACACTCTCGGATCACCTATCACTTTTCCAATGACATTCACCCGATCAGCAGGAACCGGATCATCGCCGAGACTCATGGGAGTACGCCCAAAAAAAACGGCCAACATTCCCCCCATTCCCCAAAAAGCCACATCTCCAACTTTCACCTGTGTGGTGGCAACCTCCCGATAATCCTTGACCCCCGGCATGTTGCAATAAAACTCTTCTCCCCATTGATTCACGGGCACCTCAACAGGGAGAGCATCGACCACAGCCTGTGCGGTTCGATTCGGTTTCAGTTGTGCAATTATCTGTATTCCACCGATGGTCATTTTAATTTTCTGTGGACTGAATTCCATATATTCTCGCTTAGGTTTCGAATGAAAGACGATCTAAAGATTGCTTCGAATGTAGCTTGTCCTCCTGGTGAAATCAAGGTTAGAATTGAGCTCATTTCCTGTTTAGACTCATGTTACAATCCACATTTCTTTTTTTACCTGGCATTGGAGAATCCACCGAACGCCTCTGGTGGGGGGATGGCATTGGCACATGGGACGCTTTTCTCGAGAAAACTATCGCTCCCCGCATTTCTTCTTTTCGGAAAACGCAATACGATGAGACCATTCTGGAAGCGCAAAAACAGTGGAAGGCGCAGAATTCCCGTTTCTTCACCCACATCCTGAAAGCGCGCGACCACTGGCGTCTTTACCCCAACTTTCGATCTCAGGCTGCGTTTCTGGATATTGAGACAAATGGAATCCCGTTGCCCGATGGCGAGATTACGGTGGTGGGTATTTACGGAAAAGGTCGCATGACAACCTTCATTCAGGGAGAAAACTTATCCAGGGAGCGTTTGCAAGCGGAATTTGCCTCATACGATCTTCTCGTGACCTTCTTTGGCTCAGGCTTTGACCTGCCATTTTTGAAGGCCAAATATCCGGACTTGATGCTTGACCATCCGCATATCGACTTGTGTTTTGCGGCCAGACGCCTTGGATTAAAAGGTGGACTGAAGGCGATTGAGACGGAAATAGGCTGTTATCGCCCGACTTCGCTGGCAGGACTCACGGGGTGGGATGCAGTCCGTCTGTGGGAAGAATGGCAACTGGGACAAGCGGACTCCAGAGAGGTACTTATCCAATATAATGAAGCAGATTGCAAAAATCTTGAGCCTTTGGC
>JACDDF010000050.1 GCA_013817135.1 Nitrospirales bacterium | reverse complement strand
GGCTTCCTTGAGCAGATAGCCGTATGCAGCCGCTTGTTGGCGTCGAGGAGCTTGGTGAGCGCTCTGCGCCCCTCCAGCGTCAAGTTGGCTTTTCGGGAAAGCAAGGTATACTTCCGCCCCTTGATAAACGACCGGTCCTTCGCAGCCAGCCGCTTGTCCTCCTGTTTCCGCACCGTATCGAGGGCCTTCTCCAGATGTCTCATCACATGAAACTTGTCATACAGGATGGCGGCCTGGGACGCATGCTTTACCGTCGAGCTCTCGAAGGCCCGCCACATGTCCATGACCGCGAGCTGAATGCCCGTCGCTTGCTTGGCCTCTAGCCACTGATAGAACTGATCCAGGCTTTGCTCGGAGCGATCCGCACCCCCGAACCAGATCGGCCTCCTTCTCACAAGATCGCTGCCCACGATCCGATACGTATGCCCCTTTTTGATGGAAATCTCGTCAATGCCGATGGCTTTGGGGCCCGGTGTCCCCGTGCGCCGGAGCTGTTCCCGCATATACTCCTTCTCCAGGCTCTTCACCGTCTTCCAATCCAGCTTGAGCTCTTTCGCGACGGCCTTGACCGTCGTTGCCCGGTAGCGTCGCCCCACATACCACGCCAACCGCTTTGTGTAAAACGGGTTGGCCGCCAACCACGGCACCTTCTCCTGCTTCACGTTGCCGCACCGGTGACACTGAACCCGGCGGACTTCCATCTCCAGATAGATTCGCCTCTCCCCGCACGACAGGTCTCGAATACGTCGAACCTTCTGATCGTAAAAACTCCGGTGCGTGGTCCCACACCAGCCGCATGCCGTTTTTTTTGACGGCGCTCCAGCCGGATAACCCGAGCCTTTGGATCTCCAAATATCCCCTTGAGTCTGGCCCTTGGACGACACCCAGGGAACCGGTAAGCATCCAGCAGGCTCTTGTTCGTTGACATCCAACTATCATGACAAATATGTCTCTGGCTTGAAACAGCCGAACTTCTAGACCTTCTTGCCTTTTGCAGTCCTTACGGGCTGACTTCACCCACTCGCTTGGGAGAAGACCCATTTTCAATTTATCTTAGTGCCATCATCCAGGGTTTTACTGGATCTTCCTCTGCTCCAATACCTCCTAGGCTATCGGGATAGAAGTCAAAAGACTCCTGATCAAAACCCTAGATCGGTTTACTCGCAGAAGCAACGATCTTCCCACACCGGTTCTCTGTTTTGTTGAACACAAGAAGATTTTGGCCTTCGAATCGAACAGAAATTGCTGAGATTATCCGGTCAGCTGCCTGCCAACGTATTGGAGAGTATGCATAACAGGATCGGGATAGATTCCTAACCCCACCACTAACATGGTCAACCCGCTCAATGTCAGGCCTGTGCTCCAAGGCAATTTGACGGGAGGATCGTATGAATCCGCGGTCTCGGCCGTCGGTTCTGAAATGACGAGACGGATAACACGAAGATAGTAAAATAACCCGAGGACACTGTTGATAATAAAGAAGAAGACCAACAGCCATAATTGAGCGGTTAACCCGGCTGTCACGACATAAAATTTGGCAAGAAATCCGGCTGTCAGGGGAATGCCTGCGAGTGAAAGCATCATGATGGTGAACATCATGGCCATGCCAGGATTTTTCCATAATAACCCTCGGTACTGTTCAAGAGAATCCGCATCCTTTCCCGGTCGGGACAAGGCTTGCACGACTCCAAACGCCCCGAGCGTGCTTGGGATGTAGGCGATGAGATAGTAGCTAACGGCTTCAACAGCTAACGCACCACTGGCGATGAGCGCGACAAGCAGGTATCCCATATGGGCGATGGACGAATAGGCAAGCAGCCGCTTGATATTTTCTTGAAGAAGCGCCGACCAATTTCCCCACAACATGGACCCGATCGCAACTCCCGATAAGACGGTCATCAGAGCAGGATCATGAAAGGCGTCTACCTGCAAAAACAGCCTGAGGAACACGCCAATGACGGCTCCTTTCGAGACAGTCGCAATGAAAGATGTCGCGGGAACCGGCGCGCCTTGATAGACATCCGGCACCCACATGTGAAAGGGAACCAGACCCAACTTAAAGACAATGCCGATCAGAATCATCACCAGTCCGGCCGGCATCATGCCTCCTGAAGATTTCCGCGCCAGGAAGATCGATGGCAAGTCTGAAAATGCTAATGTTCCGCGATCAAAAAAGAGAAGGGCCATGCCAAACAACAGGAAGGTGGAAGCGGCAGCCGAAAGAATTAAATATTTGATTCCCGCTTCCAGCGCTCGATGGTCCATTCGAGCATACGCCACGAGGCCATATAATGAGATACTCAACAATTCGAAACCCAGAAAGAATGAGGCAAAATGGCTGGCCGTCACGAGAATCTCCGCCCCGAGCGTCGCTGACAACACCAAGACATAAAATTCGCCGTTCCGTATGATGCTCCCCTTCCAATAATCATAACTCTGCACGCTCACAGCGAGGCTGGTTCCTAGAATAACCACCATCATGAACAGCCCATAGCCATCGATAATGAGCAAGGGAGTCACCTGCCGGGGGATAAGAGGGATAAGAGAAGGGATCGAACCTAAGGCCAAAAACAACAAGACGGCCGTCAGTATCACGAGGGAGCGATGCGCGTGTCCCCACGCCACCGCAAGCACGAGGATCAGAATCGCTATCCCGGTGATAAGGATCGGGAAAAGGACAATCAGATCCGCTACCGGCATGTTACGGCACCCATGTCAAGGGAGGAGGAGATGAAGGCGCAGGAGCCGGTAAGGTCTGGATAAAGGGATCGGCCGCTTGAAAGACCGGCTGTGGGTATAATCCTAGTCCCACTTGAAAAACGATCATGACCCCCAGTAAAGCCACATGTCTGGGCCCCAGATCCGGAATGGTCCATCCTTCGGTATTCGGTCCATGAAATGTGCCTTTAATAAAAAACAGGGAATAAATGGCGGCCCCGATAATACCCAACACCGCGAACACCGTGAGGATAATATTGACCCGAAACACGCCCAACAGCACGAGAAACTCTCCAATAAAATTGGCCAACCCTGGCAGGCCCAAGGAAGCCATGGCAAAAAATAAGGAAAATCCTCCGTGTTTTGGAACCACGCTCCATAACCCTCCCATGCGGCGGATGTCCCGCGTCCGCATGCGTTCCTGAAGCGCTCCCACCAGGATAAACAAAGCACTGGTGCTAATGCCATGTGCGATCATTTGCATCACGGCACCTTGATAGGCGTAAGCATTCATAGCAAATATTCCCAGGAGCACAAATCCCAAATGGCTGATATTGGTATACGCCACCAGCCGTTTCAGGTCGGTTTGGGCAAATGCCATCACGGATCCAAAGAGAATGCCGATGACACCAAGCGTCATCCCTGCGGTCGCAATGGATTCTGCCGCATGGGGAAAAAGCGGAAGGGCAAACCGCAACAGGCCATAGCCGCCGGTTTTTAACATTAGTCCGGCCAGGATCACACTTCCCCCTGTGGGCGCTTCGGTATGGGCATCCGGCAACCAGGGGTGGAGTAGCACCGCCGGCAGTTTCACGGCAAAGGCAAGGAAAAATCCAAGAAGCAGCCACATTTCCTGTTCGACCGTCAGTGACGTCTCTTTCAATTGCAGAAAATCAAAAGTCACGATTTGTGTTTGCTCGAAATGAATCATGGTCAAGGCCACAATCGCAATCAACATAAAGAGACTGCCGGCCTGCGTAAACAGGAAAAATTTCATCGCCGCGTAAGCCCGACGCTCGTGCCCCCAGATGCTGATCAGTAAATACATCGGCACCAGCATGACCTCCCACCACACAAAAAAGAAGAAGAGATCGATCGCCAAAAAGACTCCCACCACTCCTGCCAATACCCATAAAATGTTAAAATGAAAAAATCCTATTTTCCGTTGAATTTCCGTCCATGAAGCCACCACCGCACTGATACCGAGCAAAAATGTCAGCAGAATGAGCAGGAGACTCAGGCCATCAAGAGCCAGGTGCAGATGAATCCCGAAGCGGGGAATCCACGGAGAATGCCATTCCGCCATCCATAGTGCTTCTGAAGAAAGAGAACCCTGAGCGAAGGGAACGACTACCCATCCAAGCACAAGTGCCATATCCAGACCCAGCGCCATCACCGCGATCCACCGGGGAACGGACGGACCCCACCGCTCTCCCCACCAGGCCAGAACCCCTCCCACCAACAAGATGATCAACAACCATCCCAACATCATAAAAAGATCACCATCCCCATCATCACCACGGCTCCTGCACCCATGATCCGGGCATACCACCGCAGATGGCCGTTCTGCACTCGACGCACGGCCAGATAGCATGCCCGATTGACTGTCACCAACAGATCGTAGAAGCGATTCAGGAAATCGTCTTTATTGATTTGCGCCATCCACAGATAGGGGTTGACCATCAGGCGCGTATAAAGCCGGTCGACCGGGTCGTGTTTAGAAACCCGGACGGTTTTAAGAAACGGCTGAACAATGAGCCAATTGTAGAGACGGGTAAACCCCCATCCCCGCAAGGCCGCGCGACGCAATTCTTTTCCCGGTGTTGTGCCCACCACGGCTTCCACCAAACCCGGATGACGGAGAAACAACAGATATGCCGAAAAAATTCCGAACAACACCAAGCCAACGGAGAGAGCCTGGATGAGCAATTCTTCGATGAACACATGGGCGGACGCTCGATGAACGGGAATGGCGGTCCCTATAAATCCGCTGAACAGGGCGACATTCCCGAATGTGGCAGGCCATTCCACCCAACCTCCCATCAGGGAGAATCCAGCCAGCACGATAAGGGAAATGGAGAGAGCCCAGGAAGGAGTTTTTCTGTCCGGCTGTGTGGTTTGGTCACCATAAAATATGAAGAAGAAGGCGCGAAAAATATACAGGGCCGTCAGGAAGACCCCGAGCATGCCCATGCCCCACAACCAGATCGATCCTGACAACCACACCGATCCGGATTCTTGCGACCACACTTCCCAGAGAATCCAATCTTTACTGAAAAATCCGGCTGTCAAGGGAAACCCCGCCAAGGCAGCGGCTCCGATCAGAAAGGTCCAAAATGCCAAGGGCAGATCATGGCGGAGGCCCCCCATCTTCATAATGTTGCGCTCATGATTCAGTCGCATGGAGACGGCCCCGACGACCAAAAATAATAACGCTTTGAAGAAGGCATGGGTCATAAAATGAAACAGCGCGGCCGACACCGCCCCGACTCCCAACGCCAAAAACATGTAACCGATCTGGCTGATAGTCGAATAGGCAAGAATCCGCTTGGCATCCTGCTGCGCGAGAGCACTCATGGCGGAAAGCAAGAGCGTCAGGCCTCCAATGATCCCGACGGTCATTTGCACAACTGGCGCCAATTCAAACAGCTCGTGCATCCGGGCAATGAGATACACTCCTGCCGTGACCATCGTCGCGGCATGAATCAAGGCACTGACCGGGGTAGGACCCGCCATGGCATCCGGCAACCACGTCTGCAAAGGAATTTGCGCTGATTTTCCGATGGCCCCTATGAGAAACAGCGCGGCGACCGTCACGGCGGCGCTCGAGCCATGGGGCCATGTCACGACCGCACGACGCAAGGCCTCTTGAATTTGGAGAGTTTCCAAATGGGAGAAGATCATCAAAATTCCGAGTATGAACGCCGTATCCGCGAGGCGGGTCATCAGAAAGGCTTTTTGAGCGGCAAGCCCATTGGCGGGCTCGCGATACCAAAATCCGATCAACAAATAACTGCACATGCCCACGCCTTCCCATCCCAACAGCAACAGAAGGAAATTGTCAGCAAGCACCAGAACCAGCATGGACGCGACAAACAAATTCATATAGGCGAAAAAACGGCTGTAGCCTTCATCCTCTTCCATATAGTCGATGGAATACAGATGAATCAGAAGGGCGACAAAGGTCACCACTACCATCATGACCGTGGACACGGCATCAAGATGAAAACCGATCTGCACCCTCAACCGGGAAATTCCCACCCATGTCCACCACACCTGGTGAAACGCCATGGGGACCTCTCCCGCTTTTTCCATGATCAAGCGGGCCGCAACGAGGCCTCCCAGCACCGTGGAAACGCTGATCGATCCCGCTCCCGTCACGGCCACCATCCGGCGTGACAGAAATCCTCCGAACAGGCTGAGAATCAGAAATCCGAAAAAAGGAACAACGGGAACAAGCCATATCCAGGACAGCATGGTTAGCCTCGCATGGTGCTGACGGAATCGGCATTAAGGGTGTGAAAGTGATGGTACAACTGGAGAATTAGGGCTAATCCGACAGCGACCTCCGCCGAGGCCATCGTGAGGACGAACAGAAACATCACTTGCCCGTCCGGCGCACTCCACTTGGCCCCGGCTACCACAAACGCCAATCCTGCAGCATTGAGCATGATCTCGAGCGACATCAGAAGAAAAATCATGTTGCGACGGGCAAGAAGACCGGCCAACCCCAGAACGAACAACATTCCGGCAAGGAGGAGGCCTTGTTCCAGGGGAACGTGGTTCATTCCTGTTCCTCCTGTTCGATCCGCCTGCCCAGATAATACGCTCCAACCAAACCCGACAACAGGAGCATGGACGCCAGTTCGACGCCAATCAAATAGGTGCCTAATAAGGCGATTCCGACGTCTTTAGGTCCCACTTGCGCCAGAGGAGATCCCTGAGAGGTCGACATCGCGAACAAATATAGAAATTCCCCGAAGAGCATGGCAGACAGCAAAACCGGGCCGGTCCACATCCTGATCGGTAAGTGCTGATGGTTGCGAGACGTGTCTTTTCTTCCATTGTCCAGCATCATGATGACGAATACGAATAACACCATGATCGCTCCGGCATAAATGATGACTTCTAATGCCGCCGCGAGGGGTGCCCCCAACAGCAGGAAAATCATGGCCACGGCAAGCAGGGACACGATGAGATACAACAGGGCATGCACGGCATGGGCCCGCGTAATCGCCAGACCGGTTGACAGAACCGCCACGAAGGCCGCCATATAGAACATCGCACTCATGGCAACAGGTCCCGCGGATCCACAGGAGAGGATTCCTGAATCGCCTCTCCTTTGTCCTTGTGTTCAATCTTCACTCCGGCGACACGATAAAAATTATACCCGGGATATTTACCGGTCCCGTCAATCAGTAAATCTTCTTTCTCATACACGAGATTCGACCGGCGAAATTCACTCATTTCAAAGTCGGGCGTGAGCTGGATGGCATAGGTCGGGCAGGCTTCTTCACAATATCCGCAATATATACATCGGGAAAAATTAATGCGAAACCATTCAGGATATCGTCTTCCATGCTCATCTTCCGTCGCTTGAAGCGCAATGCAATCGACGGGACAGGCCACGGAACACAAATAACACCCGACACACCGTTCTTCGCCATCCGGATCGCGAGAGAGAATAATGCGGCCCCTGAATCGCGGAGGAAGATGGGGCAGCTCTTCGGGATAGGGCACCGTCTCCGGGCGTGTAAACAGGTGCAAAAACACGTATCCGATGCTTTTCAGCAATTTCAGCATTCACCTAGAGCCTTTCTTGCAGCAAAACGATTCCCGCAGTCACAAACACGTTCAGCAAGGCCAGAGGAAGCAGGATTTTCCATCCCCATCCCATTAATTGATCGAATCGTGGCCGTGGAAGAGCGGCGCGGAGCAGAATAAACACGGCAAGAACCAAGGCAGTCTTCAGTCCGAACCAGATGATCGGAGGTATAAGGGCCCATGCCATCCTCCAAAAAATAACACCACGATCATAGCCGAGATCAACATGATGCCGGCATATTCTCCAACAAAAAACATGCCGAATTTCATCCCTGAATACTCGGTGTGATACCCGGCGACCAATTCCGTTTCGGCTTCCGGAAGGTCAAACGGCAATCGATGGGTTTCCGCCAAGCCGGCGATGAAAAAAATGACCAAACCCAGAAATTGGGGCACACAAAACCAGAGAGATTCTTGGGCCTCCACAATCGTGGAGAGATCGAATGATCCTGCCAGCATCACCACACCCATAAGCGACAGCCCCATAAAGACTTCATATGTCACCATTTGTGAGGCAGCCCGCAGGCCGCCCAATAAGGAATATTTGCTATGCGAGGCCCATCCTCCCAATACCACGCTGTAAGCCGCCAAGGCGGCCATCGCCAGGAAAAACAACACTCCGAGGTTGGCATGAGTGACAATCATGAGAGCCGGGGTAAAGGGAATGACCGCAAAAGCCAGCAAGGTGGTGATCATCACTACGGCCGGCGCCAGCACAAACACAGGCTTGTCGGCAAAAGGAGGGATCCAATCCTCTTTTGTCAGAATTTTGAGAAGATCGGCCATGGCTTGGAACAGGCCTCCGGGACCGGCACGATTCGGTCCATACCGGTCCTGCCACACTCCCAATAACCGGCGTTCCACCCAAATCAACAAGGCACTCCCTCCCAAAATTGTGGACAGCACAACCACCATGAGCAGCAATGATGATCCGAGTTGATTGGCCATGGTTTATTCCGCCATTACCCGCCCCCAGGCAGGAAGAGCTAGCCTGCGGCAGCGTGAAATGATCGAGCAGCCAGCCGCTCCTCGAGGAAAGTCGGATTGCGATTGAATGGGCAAGTCCATGTGTAGCCCTCCCACCTCCAGGTGAACTCGCCCTCCATCCTTGAGCCCAAGGCGTTCCACTTCCTCGGATCGCAAAAGGAGAAAGGGAGAAGACGATCGTTCTTGAACAGGCGGCGATTGCGCGCTGAGTTCTTCCCCGCCAAAAATTTGGTACACGGGAAGAATCAGCCATTCGCCGCTACGTGGACGAAAGCTCATCGGGATTTCGGTAAAATAGGAAATTCCCCCAGGCGGGGAAGGATGAATCAGTCGAAAAGCCGGAGAGGCCTTGTGAAGAGGTCCACCGATTTCCTGTTGAAATTTATTAACAGCCTGAACGGAATTCCACCCCCGGCGCCCAGAAAGCAGGATGCAGCCCTGCAGGAGGCTGAGTCGGGGTAAACCCTTCCATGGAAAAGGCCATAGGTGAATCAGGGTCGCAAGGGGGTTGAGGCTCAACCATCGTCCGATGAGCTGAAATGGCGGTGCGTCCGCTAAACCGGTGAGGTTGCCGGGGAATGACCAAATTCTCTTGATCATGAGATTTCAGGAATTCAACTGAATGGAAAATCTGAAACGGGGCAACCTGAGAGCCGAGGCCTGCCAGGACATCCTGAACGGTGGTCCAATCCTTTAAAGGAGTGGAACGGTCCCGCGCCATCGCCATCTCTCGAATCCACCGCCAACTCTCTCGAATATCTCCGTTCGATGGCATCGCCGAATAAAACCGTTGTGCACGGCTCTCATAATTCACCATCGTGCCGGTGGTCTCGGCAAAGG
>JACDDF010000601.1 GCA_013817135.1 Nitrospirales bacterium | reverse complement strand
GCCTCCTTGAGAGCCGGTGAGCAGGCTGGCAATCTGCCGGAAGTCCTGAGCCGATATATTGCCTATTTAAAAATGCTGATCGGGGTTCGAGAAAAAGTCGTCAAAGCCACTATTTATCCCATATTCTTATTAGGGTTTGGTCTCCTCGTGACCATCGGCCTGTTATTTTTTGTCCTACCCTCATTTGCGGAAGTCTATAAAGAAAGTCGCGTGGAACTGCCCTGGGCAACCCAGCTCTTGATTGATCTGACGCAATCGGCTACCCAATGGCTGATGGGACTTCTGATAATCATGGGACTTGGGGGCATAGCGATCTATTGGTGGAAAAACACCCCTCAAGGTCAATGGCAAATACATTGGTTATTCCTCCATGCGCCGATACTTGGTCCTTTGTTTTTGAAAAATCAAGTTATTCGTTTAGCCAGAACCCTCTCAACCATTCTTGGAGGCGGAATCCCATTGTTATCAGCGCTTCAGGTAACAGCGAAATCCATGCCCAACAAAGTCTTTGCCCAAGCGCTCCAATCAGTCATTGTTCATGTTCGAGAAGGTACCAGCCTCTCAGCGGCATTTAGAAAAGTGAATTTTCTCCCACGCCTCACCCTGGAAATGGTTGAAGTCGGAGAAACCACCGGTTCGCTTGAAGCCATGCTCTTTGAGGTCGCCGAGTTTCATGAAGGGGAATTGGATTTTCAATTATCTCGACTGATGACCTGGATCGAACCTATGTTCATTATTCTGATTGGGGTTATTTTAGGAGGGGTGGTGATTGCCCTCTATCTTCCTATTTTTCAAATGGCAGGGGCCGTGTAACCACCAAGTGATCTCGACGAAAGAATAACCATGACCACACCCGTCAAACGCATGCCATTCGAGGACCTCTTGGTGGAAAAGGATCTCATCCGGGAGTGGGAAAAGGAGACTCTGCTCGAAACCGCCCGCACGACGAATCAGACCACTGCCGCCATTTTGTTGGAGCGAGGCACCCTCACGGAAGAGGTGATCGGTCAGGTCCTGGCTGATCAATATGGACTGCCCTGGAACAATCTCAAGGAATTCCGCATCCCGTCATCGCTGATGGAGGCCATCCCGGTCGAACTTATGCATCGGTATGAATTTGTGCCTATTGAACAAGAAGGCCCGATTCTGACCATTGCGATCGCCAAACCACAGGACCTGCGAATCATCGATGAGTTAGAGCACCAATTGGGATTTGAGTTGCGATTGGTCGTCTCGTCTCACTCAGCCATACTTGAAGCCTTGGGCAATAGCGAAGGCAACAGCCAGGTGCTCACGCGCATCAAAGCCGAATTGGATCCGGTCCTGATTAAAGAAGACGAGAAAGGGGAAGAAATCCTCTCCGTTGAACGGATCACCAAGGACCTCAGCCCGGTGGTCAAACTGGTGAATACGATTATCTTAACCGCCCTGCAAAAGCAGGCGAGTGACATCCATATTGAGCCCACCGAGCGCACGGTCGACGTGAAATTTAGGATTGACGGGGTTCTCTATTTAGCCATGGAACCCTTTGATACGGGCATTCACCCCTCTCTCATTTCCAGGCTCAAAATCATGTCCGAACTGGATATCGCAGAGCGGCGCACACCACAGGATGGCCGGTTCAAATTACTCCTGAATAAACGAACCATCGATTTTCGGGTTTCTATTCTTCCAAGTGTGTACGGTGAATCGGTGGTCATCAGAATTCTTGATAAACAACATATATCGGCGGGCGTCCAAGGGCTGCGACTGGAAGCTCTGGGGTATACCGGCGAGGATCTCCGGCGTTTCCGCCGAGCCATCATTCGACCCTATGGCATGGTCCTGGTCACCGGACCCACGGGAAGCGGAAAAACCACAACCCTGTATGCCGCAATCAATGAGGTGCACTCCGACGAAGATAAAATCATTACGATAGAAGACCCGGTGGAATATCAATTAAAGGGGATCGTACAAATTCCAGTCAATGAAAAGAAGGGGCTCACGTTTGCGAGGGGGCTTCGATCCATTTTGCGCCACGACCCTGATAAAATTATGGTTGGAGAAATTCGTGATTTAGAGACGGCACAAATTGCCATTCAATCGGCTCTCACGGGGCATTTAGTCTTTAGCACCGTGCATGCGAATAATGCCTTTGATGTCATTAGCCGGTTTGTGAATATGGGCATTGAATCATATAATTTTGTGGCTTCCTTGAGTTGCATTCTCGCCCAGCGTCTGGTTCGATCCATTTGCCCAGCCTGCCGCGTTCCCGTGCAGATTCACCCTGAGCAGTGTCAGGAATCCGGCATTGAGTATGAGGACGTGAAACACCTGACCTTCTACGAAGGCAAAGGCTGCAATGAATGT
>JACDDF010000049.1 GCA_013817135.1 Nitrospirales bacterium | reverse complement strand
CGGTTCACCATTCAGGTAGAATTATGGGGGAGGCCATCCAGCCTCCCCTTTTTTTAATCCGACATCTTCTGATGCCTTTGCCCACCTCAATCTATCTTTTCACAAACAGGCATTTGGCACAGAGGACATTTATTTCCTAATAGGTATCAAGCTCAACATTTCTGCCCCAACCAATTTCTTTAAAAAGACCATGAATAAAAAAATTCGCGTCGCAGTGATCGGAGCCAGTGGCTATACAGGTGGTGAATTACTTCGATTACTCACCCTGCACCCGCAGGTCACACTGACCCGCGTGGTGGCGTCTGAAAAATCTGAGGGCATCGCTGTCGCTTCGCTGCTTCCTCATCTTACGAAGATTTATGACTGTTCATTGTCATCGTTGAATACCGAATCGATCGCCAAGGAAGTCGATGTGGTTTTTCTCGCTCTTCCCCATACGCAATCCTTGCAGCCAGTCGCCGATTTTCTCTCACAGGGGAAACATGTTATTGACTTGAGTGCCGATTATCGTCTTCAAGACCCGATGGTATATGAGCAATGGTATCAAACCGCCCATACTTTTCCTGACTTGCTCAAAAACGCGGTGTATGGGCTACCAGAACTCAATCGCGCGGCTATCGCCAAGACCCGCCTTGTTGCAGTCGCTGGGTGTTATCCCACCGTCGCCATCTTGCAACTCGCGCCATTTGTGGCCCAAGACCTCATTGAGCAAAACTCCATTATCATTGACGCAAAATCTGGAATTTCAGGAGCCGGTCGCACACCGGCGCTGGGAACCCATTTCCCTGAATCCCATGAAGCCATTCATGCCTATAAAATCGGCAAACACCGCCATGTGCCTGAAATCGAACAGGGGTTAGCACGACTGGCTCCGGCTCCATCCTCCAAAACAACTTCCTCCAGTCCATCCATAGTTTTTACGCCTCACCTCATACCCATTAATCGAGGCATTCTGAGCACGGCCTATGCCAAATTGAAGCCTGGCATTGATCAGTCTCATTTGGATGCCGCCTATAAAAGTCGGTATCAAGACGAATATTTCATTCGACTCTTTCCCAGTTCCGAGGGAGTCAATCCGAAAAATCTGCGAGGATCGAATTTTTGTGACCTTAGTTGCACCTATGACCCTCGAACGGGATATCTCGTCACCACAGGTTCGCTGGACAATCTCGTAAAAGGCGCAGCCGGACAAGCAATTCAATGTATGAATATTATGTTAGGCCTTCCCGAAACACTCGGATTGACCGCGCCAGGTCTCTTTCCCTAAACCATTTTTCACCGGTTTCTCCTGACGAGAAGGGGATGTTTCCATGTCTAAACGCGTAAAAGGTGGGATCACGGCCCCCCAAGGGTTCGTAGCAGCAGGTATTCATTCAGGCATTAAAAAGACCAAACAGCTTGATCTGACCATGATCGTGTCAGAGAAGCCCGGACCTATCGCCGGGGTGTTCACCTCCAACAGGCTCCCTGCCGCTCCGGTGATTCTCGACCGGCTCCATCTCAAGAGAGGCACAGGTCAAGCGTTCATCATTAATAGTGGCAATGCCAACGCATTTACCGGACCGGAAGGATTGGCACATGCCAGGGAAATGGGTCGGAGAGTTGCCGACCAACTCACAATTCCCCTCCAACACGTGTTTGTCGGATCCACTGGTGTCATTGGAGTTCCTCTACCCATGTCCGCAATACGAACCGGCATTCCCATTCTGATTTCACGTCTCCGCAAGGCTGGTCACCAGGAAGCTGCCAAAGCCATCATGACGACAGACACCTGTCCTAAGGAAATCGCGATACAAGACCGTATTGGTGGAAAAACAGTGACAATTGGCGGCATCGCCAAAGGTTCAGGAATGATCCACCCTGACATGGCGACCATGTTGGCCTATGTCACTACAGACATAGCTATTGACCAAAAAACGCTACAAGCAACCTTTCGCGCCGTCACCAAGCAAACATTTAACTGTATTTCTGTTGACGGAGAAACCAGCACCAATGACACGGCATTATGTCTGGCTAACGGGAAAGCCGGAAATTTAGCCATCAAAACCGGAACGACGGCACATGGAAAATTTGAAGCACTCTTATTTCAAGTCTGTCACCATCTGGCCATGGAAATTGTTCGGGATGGCGAAGGCGCCACCAAAATCATTGAATTTCAGATAACCCAGGCTTCCAGTGACCGGGCCGCGAAACAATTTGCCAATACTCTAGCCACCTCCCCTTTAGTCAAAACCGCCATCTTTGGTACGGATCCAAACTGGGGGAGAATTGTGGCTGCATTGGGACGGGCCGGCGCCCCTGTCAAAGCGGAGAAACTCCTTATCGAATTCAATAAGATTCCCATCGTCAAAAATGGGAAGGGGCTGGGTCCTCAGGTCGAACGACGGATTAAACAGGAAATGAAGAAGCCCTTCCTCACGATCTTCATTTCCCTCGGAATGGGTAAGGGATCTTCCAAGATTTGGACCACGGATTTGACCTACGATTACGTGAAAATCAACGCATCCTATCGATCGTAAATTTCATCCAGCATTCAATTTCAAAATTGGGAATAGCCCATTACCGAGGGAGGATTATTTTTTTAGGTGGTGGCGGGAAATTAAATCATGCAGGGTCGGGCGACTCACACCAAGAATAGTCGCAGCCTTCGTAATATTTCCACCTGTCTTGGCCAGAGTTTGCTCAATCACTCGTTTTTCCACCGTGTCTCTGGCGACCTTCAAGGTGAGTCCATCTTGACTCTCATCGGGATCAGCTAAATCCAGATCTTCCGGGGCAATTCTTGGATTGTCGGTTAGCGTCACGGCCCGACGAATCCGATTTTCTAATTCTCGAATGTTGCCCGGCCAATGATATTGTTCGAGCGACATCAAGCCTTCCCTCGTAAATCCTGAAATCTTCTTTTTGGCCTCTTCTGTATAACGCTGAAGCAACAATTTGCCCAACATCACGATATCGCCACCGCGCTCGCGTAAGGGAGGCGCCGTAATAGTCACGGTATTCAATCGATAATACAGATCTTCCCGGAATCGGCCATCTTTCATGGCCAATTGAAGATCCATATTGGTGGCCGCTAAAACTCTCGTGTCAACTGGAATTTCCACACGTCCGCCTACCCGCTCGATGCTTCGTTCTTGTAAGACCCGAAGTAACTTCACTTGTAAGGCAGGAGAAATCTCACCTATCTCATCGAGAAAAAGCGTCCCGCCCTGAGCCGACTCAATTCGACCTGGACGCTGGAGATGAGCTCCCGTAAACGCACCTTTCTCATGGCCAAACAACTCACTTTCTAGCAACGTTTCGGGGATAGCCCCACAATTAATCGCGATAAACGGGCCATCCTTTCTGTGACTTTGCTGATGAATCGCCCGAGCCACTAACTCCTTTCCGGTGCCGCTTTCCCCAACAATGAGAATAGAAATATCCGACCCGGCCACTCGCCGAATAGTATCGAACACTTTAACCATGACCGGGCTGTTTCCGATAATTTCCGGAAATCCTCGTTTCGCCTCCCGGTCCAGAAGTTTTTTGTTTTCTTTTTCCAGACCAGCCAAATACCCGGCACGCTGAAGAACGACTTTTAACACCTCCAAGTCTACAGGCTTTTCCAAAAAATCATATGCGCCCAATTGAATAGCCTTGAGCGCATTCGCGCGATCTTGATTTCCCGTGATGACGACCACCTTCACCAAAGGGTTTACCGCAAGCAATTGTTCTAACGCAGCCAATCCTTCCGTCACCCCACCGGCATCAGGTGGCAAACCTAAATCCAAGGTCACCAGTGAGATCTTTTCCCGCTGAAGAATATCGACAGCCGCCACACGATGATCTGCCTCATAGATCATATAGGAGGACTTCAATCCCCACTTCATCTGTTCAAGAATTTCTGGGCGGTCATCAACCAGAAGCAGGGAAGGAAGACGTGAAAGTTCGGCAAGAGGATCAGACTTCATGGTCACTCGTTTCTTCCTGAGTCATACTCTACCCCGGCATTAGCAACACCAAACACCACAGTACTTGCGTTATCGGCACTTTGTACCGGAAATGTAACAATCACTGTCGTACCTCGGCCTTCCTGGCTCTCAATGTGAATCACACCATGATGGTCCTCTACAATTCGCTTACTTTGAAACAGCCCCACGCCCAATCCATTCTTTTTGGAACTTTTAAATGGCTGGAAAATCTTCTCAAGCTGTGCCACGGACATACCACCCCCTGTATCGATCAGCTCAACGATCACCTGCTCACCATCATAGGCTGTGGAAATATCAATCGTGCCTTTTCGGCCGGTCGCCTGACGCGCATTAAGGATCAGATTTAAGAAAACCTGTTTGATTGCCTCCTTTTTGAGCTGAAGGACCGGAACCTCTAGCCCTGGGGAAAAATTCGGTTGGCATCCAGAGTCATTAACGGCCGCCAGGGTGTCCTGAATCAACAGATTCACATCCACTAATTCCGTAACGGCTCCTTCGCTCAGATTTGGTTCTTTCGCCTGACGAGACAATTCCCCCATTAAATCGATAATTCGCTGGGACGTATTTTTAACGGTCTGCATTGCCGATGCCTGAAATTCAATATTACTCCCGTATTGAGCAGCATTCTGAGCCACAAGAGACAAACTCATGGCCAAATTTTTTAAATCATGTAAATAAAATGCAGAGAACCGATGCACCGCTTCCCATTTGGCCGCCGAACTGCGCTCTTCGACTAATTCAAATTGAATGAGCAGCATCGTCACATGATGCGCAATGGCTCGCAGTAAATCAAAATCGTCTCGATCATAACCTTCATAAACCGATTCATGACTAAGCGTACAAAAGCCAAGCAGTCTGCCCTGTCCAGTCACCAAGGGCACACACACATGGGCGTGAGTGACATCGAGAAATTCTCTCCAATCCTCAGCCGCCCGCTGACCCGCCAGTACCAACAAGGGTTCTTGCTGTGCTTTCAATTGTTGAATAAGAGGGTGAGTTTCAGGAATGGGAATCGGTTCTGAAACATGCGGTGACCGATCATTCCCCGTCAACTTTCTTCGACGCCGTTCCTTTCGTATTTGATGATACCGGCCGTCAACATCAAAATATTTCCAAATTGTGACTCGAGAGGTTCCAAATGTCCGACTGAGCCACTCAAGGTACCGATTCAAAATTTGTTGGACATCCTGACAGGCCGCAAACGTCTCGGTAACCTCTAACCATTTTTCTCGATAATCATATTTTGCCTTAAAAAAATGACGAGAAACGACTTGCTGAAACTCAACACGAATACGCCTGGAAAGCATGGCGATCACCAACCCCATAAGGGCAAGAAAAATAAGGATCACACCCAGTGATTCCTTGGCTTCCCAATCGGTTTGTTGCACCACTGCGGCCACCATAGCGACAAGAACCAAATACCCGCTGACACACACCACGGCCAGGGAGGCGTATAAAGCATGGTGACTGATTTGAATCTTCTGGATCATCCGCGGTCCTCGCCATCGCTTCAATCCCAGTGCCATAACAACCAGAGAACTGAACGATGCGATTCCTCCTGCCCACACATCGTCCTGTCGCCACGCCGAGACTACGACCACATGAAAGGCCTGCGCGATGGATATGCAGGCCAACCCTCCCAATCCAATCAGCACGTATTTCAATCGATATCGCAGAGGATCGGGAAAAGATCGGAGCATACGTTCCAACTGAAATATTGCCACACACGAGGTCAATACAATAAACCCCCAGACCATCAAACCCTCCGGACTTTTGAACACAATTTCCCTCTCAGGATTGACCTGCATGAATCCATCTGGAATACCCATGATCAGCATCGCTAAGAGAGCGGCCCCACCTGCGATTACCTTCCACCACCCCTTGCCCAATGCCAAAGAATTAGCGGAAAATTCCTGCAACATTGAATAACCGACATAGCCGATCATAACCGGCAGAGTCACTTCACCAATTAGAATAAGTTTTTTCAAGAAAATGAGATGATCTGGAACCACCTCTTGTATTCCATTCAGTCCATGGATCCAAATCATAAGCGCCATCAGCAAGAGTAAAGAGAAAAATTGGGTCCCATCTTTTCTTTTCACAAATATAATCGTCGCCAAAAACAGGGAGACTCCTGCCGTGAGAACAGATGGAACAACCCACACACTCATACTGCCCCTTAAAACCGAATAAGAGTTAGAGACATCCACAAATCCATTTCTGTGCACTCCCAATGGATACAGGGCCTTCGTTGTTCTGATTGATGGATGCCTGGTGCGTAGCACATGTTTTATTTACCCGGATGCACCGGGTTCATGGGAGAGCCACCGGACTACCTACGCTGCCCATAGAGCCTTTGGCGTATAATGGCAAGATTCTCTCTTTTGCCCAGGCTCATGAGTATTCGGTCATCAAACGACTAAATCATGATTGAATAAAGAAGGAATTTCTCCCAACAGGTTTCTAAGACACCTCCACCTTGGAGAGAGGGTTCAAGATGAAGCACGGCTATAGCCTGGCTCACAGGGCATCGATCTGCATGAGACTGTAGGGGTTTTTCGGAAGATGAGAAGGGAGACTGTAGGGCTGCTCCCCCAAATCGACCCCGCTTCTCGCTTGACAAAAAAGCTAGGGTTCGATTTTGATGAACAGGTGTACTTTTACATTCTCTTTAAAGGACAGAACCGTCCCATATCAAGGAGGGTATTTATGTGGTCTCCGAAAACATGAGGCAATCGAAAAAAGAGGGACGTGCCAGATTTACTAGAAAGCAACAGCCCAGGCATATTGATAAGAGCCTCCCCTGCCCATTCCTCCTGAGGCTCCCGAAGTGTGAACAGATTCGAGGCGGTTTAACGGCTGTCCTGAGATTGAAATGCATCTGGCACCATACCCAATCAAATGGCGAGATATTAGGCCTCCAAATTAGTGGAGTCCTGGTTGGCCGGTTGAAGAAGACGCCTCATCCTGTCTATCAGAGGGATGCAGTCCATATTTTTTGAGCAGTTTATAAAAATCCGCCCGATAGCGACCGGCAATTTGTGCCGCCTTGGAGATATTCCCTTGTGTGGCCTTGAGCAGGTCTTGGAGATACTCCTTCTCAAACGCTTCCTTCGCATCAGTTAATGGCTGAAGACTACCTGGCTTGCTTTGTTCTTGCGGAGAAAGGGCGAGAAATTCTGCCGTAATAATATCCTGAGGGGACATGACCACCGCCCGTTCAATCATATTCTCAAGTTCTCGAACATTTCCAGGCCACGGATAGGTAATTAAGGCCTGCATGGCTTCCGGTGAAAATCCTTTGACGACTTTCCCATGATGCTCAATACTCCGCTTAAGAAAAAACTGGGCGAGAGAAGGAATGTCCTCCCGTCGCTGTCGAAGCGGGGGGATCCACAAGGGAACGACGTGAATCCGATAATACAGATCTTCTCGAAATCGTCCTTCCCGCACAGCTAATTCCAGATCCTTATTCGTTGCAGCCAGGATTCTCACATCCACCTTCATCGGCACTTGCCCTCCAACGGGCACCACCTCTCGATTTTGAATAGCCCGCAGGAGTTTTCCTTGTAATGACAGTGGCATTTCACCTATTTCATCTAAAAATAATGTCCCTTTATCGGCACTTTGGATTAAACCCCGCTTGTTTTGATGGGCTCCGGTAAAGGATCCCTTCATATGCCCGAATAACTCACTTTCGAACAAAGTTTCTGGAATAGCCGCACAATTGACGGCCATAAACGGTTTTGAAGCTCGTGGGCTATTACAATGAAGTACGCGTGCAATAACTTCCTTCCCGGTCCCTGTTTCTCCGGAAATACAAACGGTGGTATCGGTCTTCGCCACTTGGGCCACCTGCTTCAACACCGTATGCATTTCTGCACTCCGGGCCACAACATTTTCAAGCCCATACAATTCGTTCACAAGCAGTTGTAATCGATGAATCTCCTGACTCATCCGTTTAGTGGTGAGGGCTTTATCAATACTCTCTAGTAACTCTTTGTCATCAAACGGTTTGGTCAAGTACCCATACGCACCCTTTTTCATGGCTTCCACCGCATTGGGAATACAGCCATGCGCCGTCAAGATCAGGATTGGAAGATTAGTTTGATGCTGGTGCAATTCTTCCATTAGATCCAAACCATCAGCATCGGGCAATCGAAGGTCCAGAATGGCAAAATCATAGGGATCTTCCTGTACGCGGCTCAACGCATCTCCCCCGGACCCACAGGCGGTGACCACAAATCCCATGGAATGCAGTCGCATTTTCAGGAGGGTTAGCAAACTTGAATCGTCATCGACAACAAGAATTCGTTCATCAGCCATCACAGTTCCTTTATTTTTTTCCTTCACTTTCATATGGTATTTCTTTCTCCTCGGCTCTTTCGAGTTTGGGGGTTGGGGCCATTTTTTCCGACGGGCGGGTCGGCGGGGCCTTCTCGCGTATTTCCTGATCAATACGCCGTAAAGCCTCTAATTGATTCGTCAGTTCTTGAACTTTTTTCTCACTGGCTCTTAGTTCCTGCTGCGCATCCTGTCGGAGAGTCTGCTCTTTTTTTAATTGTTCTGTTTGTTTGGAAAGATTGGAGGAGGCCTGATTTAAATTTTCGACAGCCTTTTCCCGAATCGTTAGCTCTTCTTTAAGGGCATCAACCGAATCCGTTTCCAATTGACGACTTAACTCATGGACCAGTATTTCCTTATTCACAATTTCACGAATCAATCGTTTTGTAAGGTCCTCTGATGGGGTCCCTCCTCCCGGAGCTTTCAATACATCCAACAACCATAACCAGAATCGACTTTCCCCCGCCAACGCGCTATTAGGATTAGAGACCACCACTTTACGAAAATGAAACGCAGCTAATTCCCTATTCTCATATAACGCAGCGACTCCACGAAGAAAATGAACCGCCCGGCATTCCTCTTCATTTTTACAGGAACTCAGCTTCTTTTCCTGATCATCCGCAATTGCCCGAAAAAATGAAACATCTTCGGGGTCAGGAGTTAACACCGAGGGCACAGGGGAGTAGCTGGCTGAGACAGATTGAGCCATAGCCGAACTATTCCAGCCGGTAAGGTTCCACTCTCCCCATTCAAGAAGATTCAGGATCATCACAGACCCTAAAAATACCCAGATCAACGACTCAAACTTTTTGCGTATCAAGAGACAGTCCCCGTAGGCTTTCGTTTCGGAATGGTAAAATGCAACGCCGTCCCGGTTCCAAGAATGCTCTCCGCCCAAATTTTTCCACCATGGGCTTCCACCACCCGCTTCGCCAAAGCCAGCCCAATCCCACTCCCTACATACACACGGCCTTTTTGGGTTTTCCCCTGGTAAAATCGTTCAAAGATATGAGGCAAATCGGCTTCGGGAACTCCTGGTCCTGTATCAGACACGGTAAATTGCAACCC
>JACDDF010000600.1:1294-2354 GCA_013817135.1 Nitrospirales bacterium | reverse complement strand
ATTATCAAACACCTTGAGCATGGCTTCGGTGGCGGGAATCAATTCTTCCATTGGAACAAATTCATGAAGCACTTTGGCGAGGCGCGGAGTGGACCCTAACCCGCCTCCAACGACCATTTTGAACCCAGGAACCCCTTCGGGATTGCGAACAGCCAGAAGCCCGACATCGTGGATCGGGGTTAAGGCGCAGTCATGCTTGCAGCCGGAAAACGCAATTTTAAACTTCCGAGGGAGGCTTTGGTTGAGTGGGTTCCGTAATAAATGATAGGCCACGGTTTTTGCATAGGGGGTCACGTCAAACACTTCGCCAGGGCACACTCCTGCCAAGGCACAGGCCGTGACATTTCGCACGGTATTGGCACAGGCTTCCCGAGTGGTGAGTTCAACTTCTGCCAGTTTTCGCATGATGGTGCCAACGTGGCGGAGGGGAACAAAGTGCAGTTGAATATCCTGCCGCGTTGTGACATGTCCCACGCCGGTCGCAAAGGTATCCGCAATGTCGGCCACTTGGCGTAGTTGATTCGCGTTAAGGCCGCCAAAGGGAATCTTAATCCGGATCATTTGGACATCCGGCTGACGCTGACCATAAATGCCGTATTGGAGTCGAAACGGTTTGAATACGTCGGACGGAGTGTCACCTGATTGGAGGCGATTCACCTCATCCTCGAATGTTTCTATTTCTTCAAGAATCTCCTGGGGTATCGGAACCGTGTGAATAGGAGGGTGGCTAGTGACTGGTGAGGTGCTCATGATAATTCTCCAAATCCTGTATACGGATCCTAATTTTCTATGGTTTGCTTAGAATGCACTGATCTGTTCGACCTTGGTCATGATGAATCTTTTGCCAAAACTAAATATGATACATCACGCAGCGCTGGGTTTCGAGCGTTTGATACTGTTCAACCAATTTTTGTAAAGAAATGCCCCGAAGGACTGCCTGCTCCGCCTCTTGAACCTGTTGCCAAATATTTGAAAGTAAGACGTTCGGAACCTGTCGGCTTTCCGAATAACCATTGGTGTGTCCTTGTTGAAGCAATGGTTCTGTCGCCCACCCATTCAT
>JACDDF010000600.1:0-1284 GCA_013817135.1 Nitrospirales bacterium | reverse complement strand
ATTGAATTCACTAAATCTGCCAGGGAAATTTGATGGGGGTGTTGAGCCAGGGTATACCCTCCTTGAGCTCCTCGCAGGCTCCTAATAATCCCAGCTTGTTTCAAGTGCTGAAGGATTTGCTCAATAAAACGAGAGGGTATCCCCTGTCGTTGAGCGATGATTTTGGCCTGAAGGGGAATGGATCTGTCCTGCCTTGCTAATTCGATTGTGGCCAAAATCCCGTAGGTGACTTTAATGGGGAACTTGTTCATTTTCAATTCATACTAAAACGATAGGAATAATATGTAATATAAAAGTCCGAGAAAACATTTGTCAAGAATTGTGAGCCGTACCTTTACTCTAAAAAGATGCAAGGGATTAAAAATGGGTGAATGGACTATTGCCTCCTGGAGGGATCTGGCATCAGGGATCCATCAGTCATACGAAAATCTGAACAACAATCGCAGGGTCCCTAAATATTGGAGAAAAATGGGCCGATACATGACAGGGAGAAGCCCCTAAGAAAATAAAGGGTTGCAACCTTTGTGAGCTGTGAGGACGCACGAGATGAAAGATATTGCTGATCTGCTTGAAGAAGTTCAAACCATCGTCCCGTCAATGCGGGGAGAGAAGATGATGCTGGAGGACCGACTGAAAACGTTGGAGGACGAATTATCGACGATGGAAAAATCGAAAAAGTCCATTACTCTTGATCTACAGGAACCGAAGGAAAAACTGGGACGGGAACTACAAACCACTAAGAAAAAATTGGACCAGGTGCATCCGGAAATACAAAGTCTTCAAGATGAACTTCAGAATGTCGAAGTGCAGAATAATCTTCTGGTTATGGATCTCAAGCAGAAAGACGAAGAAATTAAAACATTAGAATTGCGCCTCCGTGAGTACACTTCCTTGACTTCTCCCTCTTTCCGCATTGAAGAGCCCATCGCTTAAGTGACCGGCATATCCCAGATCTATAACCAGCCTGGTTTTATTGGGGCAGGTCATTGCAACGACTTAATTCCATCATGAAAAGTTTTTGTAACATGTCATGTTACGTGTTACGATAAAAAATGATTGAGAATTTTAGGCATCGAGGCTTAAAAAAGCTCTAAGAAAAAGGAGATCGGAGCGGCCTTCGCACGGATTTTGCCGACAAAGCCGAGTTGTATCTCTCGATCCTAGATACAGCCCGTACTGTGCAAGAACTCGACATTACAGGCTTTGGCTTTCATCGGCTCACTGGCAACCTGAAAGAATTTTACAGTGTGACCGTGTCACGGAATCACCGGATCATTTTCCGGT
>JACDDF010000599.1 GCA_013817135.1 Nitrospirales bacterium | reverse complement strand
TCAAGGAGGTCTTCCTCCGTGCCTTCTCCTATTTCTCCGGTCGTCAGCGCAGCTGTCGTATGAGTCAGAAAAACGTGGCACAAACCATTCTGAAAATCCTTACTTTGAATAATCCTGTTCAATTCCGGAGTGAGATCCACAATATCTTTGAGTTTCCTTGTTTTGACTTGAAATGTTTCCATTATTTCCCCCTTGGTTTATATCTCCCTCAAATATTTTCTCAATACCTCTCAGGTTAGCGTGTGGACATGCGACGGAGGATCAGCTCTTTTTTCTTTTCCACATAGGAGGAACTTTCCGTTGGCTGGTGCCGAAGGGGACTGGGAATGACGGCGGCCAAAGGGACACCCTCATCCATTGAAAGGTGAGCGGCCAAAACAGTTAGAAAACGAAAATCTGTAAGAGCCCGTCCTGATCCCCGTCAAGTTGGCTAGGGTCTTCCCGATGGACCAACCGAATAGCCACTCTAGACAAACATCTGCGTTGCCTGTACATTAACCTGTACATACTAGGAGGCCAACTATGGATGCCGTGACTTATACTACTGTTCGTGCAAATCTGGCCAGTGCCATGGACCGCGTGTGCAACGACCACGAACCCCTGATCATTACCCGCAACGGAGAGCAGTCAGTCGTGATGCTTTCACTTGAAGATTATAAGGCATTAGAGGAAACCGCCTACCTCTTGCGCACGCCCGCTAACGCCAAACGTCTCCTGTCTGCCGCTGCACAATTGAGTGCTGGCAAAGGTGTTGAGCGGAAGTTGGCCAGGTGAAGCTGATTTTTTCTGACGAAGGATGGGAAGACTATCTCTATTGGCAGAAGCAAGACAAGCGCATGGTCGAACGAATCAACAAATTGATACGAGAAACACAACGGGAGCCCTTCACAGGAATAGGCAAACCCGAACCATTGAAGCATGCACTTTCAGGATTCTGGTCACGCCGCATCACTGATGAACATCGCATGGTCTATCGCATAGGGGGGGATGCCCTTCTCATCGCTCAGTTACGCTTCCACTACTAAACACACAAGACAGCATCTCTTGTGCGAGCTTCCTCATGGTCGTTTCGCATATTCTTGACGAATTATCGAACTGACATCCGACGGAGGATCAGCTCCTTTTTCTTTTCCACATACGACGTGGTCTCCGTGGGTTGGTGTCGAAGGGGACTGGGAATGACCGCGGCTAAGCGGGCGCCTTCATCCATAGTAAGCCCGGATGCCGGTTTGTGGAAATAGCGTTGGGCAGCGGCCTCAATGCCGAATACACCTGGTCCCCATTCAATAATATTGAGATAGAGTTCCAGGATACGTTTTTTATTCAAGGTGGATTCCAACATCCAGGTAATGAGAAGTTCTTTACCTTTCCGAATCGGATCCCGGGAGGTCGAGAGGTATAAGTTCTTGGCCAATTGCTGGGTAATGGTCGAGCCCCCCCGAACAATCCGTCCTTCCTCCAAATTGGTTTCAATGGATTCCAGGACCTCATGCCAATCAACGCCGGCATGAGAATAGAATGTTCCATCCTCGGATACCAGAATGGCCATGCGAACGTGACGCGGGATGCTTGAGAGCGGCGCCCATCGATAGTCGATCTTCAGCGTGGTTCCTTGAGCGTGTGCTTCGTCTATGCGTTGCCGCATAAGCGCGGATTCTGTGGGATTTTCCATGGGCAACCTGGCAATCGAAAAAAAGGGGAACGTGAGAATCTCAAATAAAACATAAAGGCCGAGGAGAACAAATATCGTTTTGAATGGAATGATTCGAATCCACCGGAATCGCCGAACACGGGCCTTTCTATGCGAACCGATATTCCAGAGAGGTTTGTTGGGACGGGTTTTTGTGGATTTCGGCCTTGATCGCTTCATGCTGGTTTTCTTGACTGACCTTCACCTGTCCCGGCGGATACGATATGATGATGCCCTGATGAGATCACAGACTCAATAGGGTCCAACGTAAGTATCAATTTAGCGAGACTGTTGTCCAATGATTTTTCGAGGCAACGTGGACCCATCTAACAGAAACTAGAGTGATTTAAAAATAAGACCACAAAGAGGATTGCGTTTTATGATGCCGCGGTTCCACCTGGGCACAGATTCTTCGCCTCTGGCTCAGAATGACAACTTAGCCGTCATCTCCGAGTCGTTGACCGGGATCTATCCGAAAAAGGGCAAGATGGATTTCCGATCACGAATGTCGGAAATGACTCCAATGGGATAGATGCCCGATATAATGTCATCCTTGTATCTTAGGAAGTGTATATGGCTAGTATTTGTGTTCATTGTTTGGGACGTGACAGACCGATCATCCTGAGGTCCCTGGAGACCGTGGGTCAGCGCGGGTCGTCACGTC
>JACDDF010000598.1 GCA_013817135.1 Nitrospirales bacterium | reverse complement strand
CTTGACGAACGACTGATCGTGGAGGCGGTGACCAGGAGTGTATCTCGCATTCCAGGGGTCGCCCTCCTCATCGGTCAAAAAGCAAACCTCTCCACGGTAGGGCCAGGATGGCGGGTATGGGGCATTGCGGTTTATCGAGAAGAAGGAACGCTGAATCTTTCCATTGAGCTCGCGGTGACGGTTGATAAAGATAGTTCCATGCCGGCACTCTCCACTCGCGTGCGCAGCATGGTGCGTGACGAGATCCAATCACTCACTTCAGAAGAGGTTGGATGGATCAATATCCGAATTGGTGATGTCCACCTTACAGAATAAGTCTATGAATATTTTTAACCGAGTATTGGTGATCATTGGCATCCTTCTTTTAGGGTTGGGATGCAGCACCATTCTGTTGATGACTTTGGGCATGTGGGATCCTCAGCAAATGATGCCCTCCCCCTGGGAACAAGTATTCACCCCATTGACTCAATTAGAGGGAACAAATTGGTGGAGTGTGGTGGGCGTATGCGTCGGTCTGCTGTGTTTGGGTCTCTGTTTGTTGTTCGTGGAGTTAGTCCCACATTCCAGCCGGAAATCTGCGGTGACAGTCAAGAATGACCATCTAGGACACATCACCGCCTCCCTGACAAGCATTCAAGATCTGGTCAATCGAGAAGCAGGGAAGGTTGAAGGGGTCTTGGAAAGTTCGACCAGGGTTCAGGAATCATCAGATGGCCTTCATCTCCACTGCTGTCTATCGGTGACCCCGCAGGCAAGCGCCAACGTGCTGGGGCCTCAAGTACAAGAACGTGCGAAGGAAGTCGTCGAACGTTATTTAGGAAAAAATGTGATCGGGATACACATTCAAACCCAAATGGCCCCATTAGGCAAGAATAGGGCAAAGGTGCAATCCCGGGTTCGCTAAAGATTGCAAAAAGGAGAAAACCCGTTGAATAACCTCTTGTCAGCATTGTCGGCCATGACCCAAAACCTGGGACACGTGGTCTCCATCGTTCTTGCCGCGTTACTGATCATCATTGGGTGGTTGGTCATCGTAAACCCTGCACTATTGGCATGGTTTGTCGGTTTGGTGCTTATCCTGGTTGGCGTCGCCATTCTCGCGGGAGTGCTCACTCCACGTGACCGGTGAGCGAAACAACCCTATGGCGAGCTGTCGCGCTCGCTGTGCATTAGCTTATTCTTTCGTTGTTCCTTTAGAATAAGCAATACGGTTGGCCACAGACGGCCGGATTGAACATGAAACCTAAAGAATTAACATCTGATTGAAGGAGGTTATATTTGAAACCATCACCCTCGCAGTGATCATCGAAGGATACGGAGTAATCCTTTCGCGCTTTTCAGGCCGGTATCTCTAACAATCCGGCATGAAAAAGAACAAGAAAATTTTGGCTTCCCAAAATTTCCCCCAAAGAAACATTCATCTACACAAACAGGAGGAAATCATGAAAACACTCAACCAATCACTAATGGTCATCCCTTGTGCAATTCTCTTACTGACTGGCCTCGCAGGAGCACAAAATGAGAGCCAAGTGACTGAGCAGAAACAGGGGCTTGCAGAAACACGCCACGAACTAGGAAAAACACAACAGGATCTTGAAAAATATGAGAATGCCCGAGACAAATTCGATGAAGGCGTGACGGATTTTTTAGATGACCGAGCGCGCTTTCACTACGTTCAAGACCAATACCAGAATGCCAAAGCAAAATTCGAGCAAGCGGAACATCAATTTCGCAAAGCCGAGGAGAAATTTAGAGGGGATGAAGATCGGTATCAAAAAGCACGAGACCAATTTATGGGTGCCCAGAGCCGATATCGAAAAGAGCGTGATCGGTTCCTGAGTGGCTCCTAAGCTGCTTACAGGAAGTTCACAGCAAACAGTGAGATGAAGGGTCTCATGCCGAAGCCGATTACAGAAAATAGGACCGATCGCGCCAAGACAAACTTTTTCATCCAGGAGAATTTTTGGCTAAGCGGGAAAGCTGCCCCTATTAACAACGATCCTCTTGAACTAAAGAATATAACCAGGAGAAAACAATGAACATCACAAAATTAATCGTGTTGTCTGGCATTTTCATTATGACCACCACTCTTTTTGGCTGTGCAAGCACTCCACAACGGGAAGGTTTCGGGGAATGGATCGATGATTCGATGATCACGTCAAAAGTCAAAACGGCGCTTCTGGGTGATTCTGCAGTCAGTGGCCTGGATATCCACGTGGAAACCTTTAAAGGACGGGTTCATTTAAGTGGTTTGGTTGATTCCATCACGGAAGCCACCAAAGCCGAAGAACTGGTTCGAGATGTGAAAGGGGTGTCATTAGTCAAAAATAACATCACCGTCAAATAAGGCTCAGAC
>JACDDF010000048.1 GCA_013817135.1 Nitrospirales bacterium | reverse complement strand
CCCAGCTTGTCCTTGTTGCGAGAGATCGGTCACGCTTGCAGGAGGTCGCACTCGCCTGTGAAAACCTGGGAGCGTCTGCACTGGTCATTCCGACAGACGTGACGGATCCACATGCCTGCTCCGCCATGATTCAGCAGGCTGTTTCAATATATTCCCGGATTGATGTGTTGGTGAATAATGCCGGCATGTCCATGTGGTCGACGGTGGAAGACACTCATGATGTGCAGCTATATCAACGCGTGATGGCGGTGAATTTTTTTGGCAGCGTGTATTGTACCAAATTGGCGTTGCCGTTCTTAAAGGCCACGCAAGGCCGCATTGTTGCGATCTCCAGCGTCGCAAGTTTGACGGGAGTGCCTGCTCATTCAGCTTATTGTGCCAGTAAGCATGCGATGAACGGATTTTTTGAGTCGCTTCGTATTGAGTTGGCAGGGACCGGAGTTACGGTAACAATTGTGGCTCCCGATTTTGTGCAATCAGAAATTCATGAACGAAGTATCGGGGCTGACGGTCAACCCTTCGGGCGGATACTTGATGGACATTCCAGATTTTTAACCGCCGAGGAATGTGCGGACACGATTATCAAGGCGATGACTCGGCGGAAACGACTGGTATTTACATCCTGGAGAGGGCAGTGGGGCCGGTGGATCAAATTAATGAGTCCGCAGATGATTGATTGGATGGCCCGAAAGGGCATGGCCGATGCTGATCGGCATTAATGGAACCCTTCTTTTGCCGTTCTAGGGCATGGCATACGACACTCGTTCAATGTGGTGGCCTTTTTCTTTCAGCAGGGCGAGTAATCCGTCTTTTCCTGCAAGATGCGCCGCACCCACGATGATCAAGACGTTTTTCTCCTCTTGTAAGAACGATTCGATTTGGGGAATCCAGTTCTGATTTCGTTGGACAAGGAGTTTTTTGTAGAACAGCGGGTAGGTTTTGAATGACTCCACCAATTGTTCTAACCCGTCGAGATTACCCTGGTGCCAGTCTTTCACCATATGCAAAAAAGCTTGTTCTCGTTCCTTTGAGCCGGTGGGGGCGAGTGATTCCTGAAGGAGCGCATCCTGGATGTTGAGCGGAAGGGTGTCGAAAACATTCAATTGGTCTTGAATGGTTTCCAGCCCGCCAGTCGGTTTTCCGGCATCCTTGGCCATGCGATAGAAATGATTTTCAATTCCTAATTCAGGGCGAAAGTCCATGGACGAATCAAATCGTCCGCTTAACGTGAGATAGAGAACCCAGGGTTTGTATTGTTGGAGATCCTGAATGTTCCCTCCCAAGGCTTTAATCTTCTGTTTGACCAGCGCATAGGTTTTTGGTGTGAGCACCGTTTCCAGTGTTTTCCCTTTTGGGAGGGTATACTGTTTTTCGTGTTTAGAAAATGAGTCGGGAGAAAATAGTATTTCCGGATCAATTTCAAAGACGACCTTTTGGGAATTGTAATAGGCATAGGAGAAGGATCTGGTGAGAGGATAATATTCTTCGGCCAATACATGGATCGATCCCAAAATATAGACGGTATTCGTGTCAGACTGGATTTTGTAAATCAGGCTGTTGTTGTAGCCATCCCCGACCACCTGGCCATGGACCGTCCCGGTGCCCAAAACAAAGAGGATCAGGATGAGCAGACAGTGTTGGCGTAGTTTTCCTTGATGGTGGTGTAATGCGGCCATTTCAAATCCCTCTGTTGAAGTTGTGATCATGTCCTGCTTTTATGGTGAGAAAGTTATGTGCCCTGGTGTCTGGCATTTTGATTGGGTTCTTGAGGGCGTTGGGTGTTCCTTACCGGGTAGTTCATCGGTGGTTAGAGGGAAAAGGTGAAATGCAGAGATTGACCTGAGATATCGAGATTGCTGGAAGGTGCGGCTGCTTCTTGTCGAATTCAGCCAGAATGGGCATGTTCCTGCCAGGTCTATTTGCCGATATTGATCAAGTTGTCCCGATCGTGGAATGAGCCCTGTCGGGTTCACCTGTCTCCCTTTCCATGCGAAGGGCAAATGGAAAGGTGTGTTGGTGAGACGAGAAGGCTGATGTGGATTCAGGGCTGTGGTGAGGGAGAGGATTCTTGTTGGATAACCTGGAAGTCTTTTTGGGTGATGAAATGACCATCGGCATACAAACGAAACTCATACCGCCCCGGCCCAGGAAACACGAGGTAGGGAATGTTCACGCCAAAGTCCTGGGTCATTAAGCGGTTGGATATGTCAATTGGCGGGAGGGAACCTTTGCCGACAATTTGGTCTTGATCAAGGTACACCAGTTGGATTTCGAATGCGTACCTGCCTTCCGCATCGGTGAGCGAAAAATACACGCCGACTTGTGGGTGCTGGCAGGGAAACGTTTTGGCCCAGAGATGCGTAAAGGCCCCAATGATACTCTTTTTCCCCGTCAGACTATCGATGATAATGGTGTCACATACTAAAAATGCGTGAATGATCGGTTTGATAAATCCCGCCATATTCTTTGTCCTCTACACCTTCTCACATGATTATTCGAAGACTCTTCTATGCTGATTATTCAATGCCGGTGTTTCTCTGCTAGTTAAGAAACATTCTGGTCAGCCCCACTCCCGCCAAATATAGTACGATCGCCAAACCATATGCTGGCCAAAAGCCTAACTTGGGGACAAACGCAATCATCGTTCCCACATAGACAAACCATGGGGGGGAAAGCCAAATCATGTGTTTGGCAAACGAAACGGTCGGAGCCGGTCCGGCATTGACGAAGATGAGGATAAAGGTCACTCCACTGATGATCGGCAGAGTGCTGGCCAAGGCAGCCAGGAACCCTCTCCCATGACTTCCCAGATACGTGGAGACACTCACTAATGTTCCACCCAGGATAAAATACATCCCATATCTGATCCATTCGGACATCGTACCTCCTCGCGTCATGTGTAATTATTGTTCATGAAAGGCCTCCATGGCCTCCTGGTGAATTTTCTCTCCCTGCCCGGTATACCTGGGAGAAAAATGAAAGACGACCAATTGTTGTACTCCGGCTTTTCGCCCAAGGATTCCTGCCTGACGGGCCGTGAGGTGGTAGCGATTGGCAGCCTTGTCCCGGTCGGCTTCTAAAAATGGTGCCTCGCAAAATAGAGTTGTGGCCCCTTGGCATAACTGAATGATCCGCTGCTCATTGTCGGCATCATAACGGCAATCAACGACATAGGCGATTTTTTGTCCCTTGGTGATTGTCGTAAATTCTCGTTTCATTGTGCCCACATCGAATACGCGTTCTTCTTTCCGGTGTTCAACATACAATGTGGCGGAAAAGGTCCGTGAATCCGGCGCGCCATCTACTATTAATTGTTTGACTTCCTTGAGCCAGGAGCCCACCGGAAGGCCTGCCTCATGGAGTCGGGCTTTCTTGATATTGATGTGAAACGGTTCTTCCAGGGAAAAAGCCAGGGAAGGGATCCGATGGTTGAGCGCTACGGCTTTAACGAGAAGAGCAGGTTCTTGAAGAACCGGAAAAATGTGGGAATGATCGCCTGGGATTGAGTTTTCCCGTTCACGGACAAAGGCGTCCTTTGCATGAAAATGCGCGGACTGGATATGGGTGGGGTGATATTCTCTGGCTTCGATGGTGAGTGGATATCCATCAACCAGATTCCAGGTATACCCACGAAGCTTGCCTTGGATATTTTCAATAAGGCCCGGTGGACCATGCAATCGAAGGTGTTTGCCACGACCCAGAGCCACACGAATGAGCCGATCAAACCCGATAAAGTGGTCCATATGCGTGTGAGAGATAAAAATATCCTGCGCCCGTAGAAGCTGGGTGGGGCTCAACGACACATTATCCCCTAGATCAAAGAGCAGGGCACGACGGCTCCAACGTATATCGACATAGAGGCCGGGGTCCCCAAAGGGATGATTCACCAGATGAGGCGAAAATGAGGGTGTCATGCCAGCATGACCCGTATGATGAGATAGAGAAGAATCACTTCCACCGCATGAGCCGTGATGACCGTATAGAGATTGTGCATCCGCATCCATAGCCATCCCCACACCAGGCCATCCCATATGGCAATCCAATGTAAATCACGGAATGTCGACACCATAAAGGGATCAAATGAAAACGTCAGTGCCGATATGGATAAGGGGAGAAAAGCCCGTAGGGGAATGTTGGCGGTCGAGGGATGATTGGGTTGACGGACATATTGAAACCATACCAGTAATCGGCCCAGGAGAAATCCGCGGAAATTCAATTCCACCCCCATAGCAATCAGGATGATGAACCATGGCATCATGATCCAGAACGGAACCTGGGCATGAGGAGTCTGAGAGAGAAAGTTGATGTCCACCCCCAAAGCAGGCATAACGTACAGGATGATCCCGGTATTCAGTATTCCCAGGGTGATGCCAATCACAGTCCCCAGGAAAATTCCTGACTGTATGTTGTTGAATTCTAACCCAAGTTTGTGGAGTCGGAACCCATTTTTATATGCCCAGGCGCTTAAGGCGCAATAGGCCATCAGTTGTGGAGCAAACTGGACGGCAGTGTGGAGTTGCCAGTTTGCGGGTAAGAAGTAAAACCCGATTGTGGCGAGGACCGGAATGAATGCTAATCCTGGGGCTCGTTCTTTCTGGGGTATCACAGGCGTGCAATGGACATGGAAGACATAAATCGTTTCATGAAAATCTGTAGAAATCTAATGAACCGGATACTCTTATTGATAGCGCCAGGTTTCAGCAGGGTCCAGTTTTGAGCCTTGCATGGCGGGAAGCAGGCCAAATCCCACCGCGACTAGGATCGCAAAGGCAAACGCAATGGCAATGACGGTAGGCTGACCCACCCCATCAATATCCTCCGCCGGCCATGGCCTGGCGACTAAATCTCCAGGCCATTGGCCGCGAGATTTCCCACAAGAATCCCAAGGCATCCGTCAATCACATTGAAGGTCGTGGACTCAATCAGAAATTGCAAAAGAATGACCTGACGTTTGGCCCCGATGGACTTCCGCAATCCAACTTATCCGGTTCGTTCGGTGACGGTGCCGGGCATGGTGTTCATAATGCCGATTTCGCCGATGAGCAGAGCAATGACGGCAATGTTCCCCGGAACTATCCGGGAAGTCAAAATTGATCATCATTTCATCATAATTATGCCCAAATATCTCATCCGTGGGCTCCATTATGGTCTCATCGTAAAACGTTGCCCGCGATGGTCTGTCCTAATACCAAGCTCCACTTCTTGATGTGGAGGAGAAAAACCGTCCTGCCGTGGAGCGAAAGCTTGGGATCTGGCTATAAGCAGATGTGGTGCCGGTGATTCCTCGGCTGTAATTACAATCACAGGCTTTCACCTGGCTATACAACTCGATAAATTGAAGCGACGAAGAGGTCAGAAAAATGTGTTTGAATGGTGAGGGCGTCCTCATAGCGTAGTTTCCTATTGCCGCCCCTGAAAAGGTGACATGCTTCCAGGGTCAAGCGTTTGTCCAGGCAAGCAATAAATTGGTGCCCATGCGCTCAAGAGAATGCACTAGTCACATTTGTCCGTATTCCACAATGGGATCATCGAAATGACATTCGTGATTCCAATAAAGACCCCCAACCTGTTGAGTCCCGAACGAAGCGCATTGGCGGAAGGGTTCTTGAGGGGGTCCTGAATGATCGAGTCTCACACGACATTTTCCCGGCACCGGTGAAATGTGTTGCGGCGTTCTGCTTGCTGAGAAATGAGTGGATCATATGCAATTATCACAAAAGTTTCCCCTGCCCTAGAATTTTTCGAAGAGGGCCAGACTATCCTTTCCCGACTGACTATCCGGGTTCTCCGTGAGGGGGGTACGGCGTGTTCCTTGCCGGCGCTGTTTCGCTGGGATGAAGAACGTGATCTTCAGGGTCAAGAAATGAGAAGTACCATGTCAAAGGCGCCATCATAAAGCTATAAAGCTTGGAAAACAAAATTCTGAAAGACTGCGAAACATTTTCATCACAGCCCGGAAATCGCTGGATCAGACTGCACCGGATACAGAAGTGCGGAGCAGGGCCCTGCTCCGGCTGGCCGATATCATGGAGGCCAGGTACGCGCGGACAGGAAATAATTAGAAGTAGACCTTCCACAGGAAGGTTTCACGCTGAGAAGCTATGGTGGCGAAAAGAAAATGGTGTCAGGAACCATTTTCGGCACCCGCACCTATGCTTGTTTCAGAATGTGGTGGATCAGGTGTCTGGACATGGCGAGCACGTCAGTTTGTTGCCACTCTTTGAGAAAATGGTTTTTGACACCGTTCATTTTTTGATCAAAAAGTCGGTGGGTTGTTCTGTTCGTTTCACCCGGATGTTGGGGTTCTCAATCTGATCTATTGCAAGACCTGCGGTTTAGAAAACCGTTTCCAGGACCCTCTTTCAGCCTACTCAGACTCACTCAGGCCCACAAAAGCCCACACAATGTCGATGAAGGTTGCTCATCTTCAGGTGGCCTTCCCTATTAAGGGAATGCAATTGTCACAAGAACCCCACCCATCACATCTCCCGCCTTGAAATCCCTCTTGAGGCTTTGGGGATGCCCATTGTGACAATCGGCGCAGTGCTGAGACACGGCTTTATCGGCATAGAGTGCCTGGAAGATGCGAGTCTTGCCCTCGGTTGTAACGGCTGTATAGGGACGATCGGTATTCTCGAGGATCTTCGTAAGCCCGGTCCGCTCGAACTCTGTCTTTGGGCGATGCTCTTTATTTATCGCCCAACTGCTGATCAACCGGAATCGAATCCGTTTTTTCTGCTCAGCCAGGAGTCGCCCCGATTCCTGTAAGAATTGGGCCGGTAAAGGGAGATCTCCAGTCATTCTCCAGTTTTCCGAGGCAAAAGCAATGCCCTTCTTCTGCATCCGATCCACAATCTCGATCTGGTAAAAGGTTCGATCCGCCTGGACCACACTATGCACATAATCGGCCACGATTTCGGGGGATATGCCCTTGGTCGGATCTGTCTCCCCGCTCGCGGCGGAGAACACCCACTGACCGAGGAGGCAAGTGAAGGTGGTTCCGACCGCGAGTCCCAACCAAAAGCCTCTCATTCTCATGATGTGTTCTCCATTTCTTTTTCTGCTTGTGGATTGATTTGCTCATTGGGTCCGATAGCCGCGCTCAAACAAATAAGTCCGAACAGTTTTTGAACTATGGTGCTCCCATTGTCAAGACCAAAGCCAGCGCTAGTTTAAAGAGAGTATTTCAGGAGTTATTGCTCCATATAATGACTGATTCGTATTCTTGCCCCAAGGCTCCTCTCCGATGCCTCTTTCCCTGTCTGGCTGAACCCTTCTCGTCTAAGTGCCTGCGTATATCTGACCATCGTTCTATAGTCTAAGTTTTAGTGTAACCGTTCGAGATTACAAGATTCAAAATAGGTCTTGAGCTCAGCATAGGCTTCCTGCACGCTCTGAAAGTCACCCAGGTAGACTTTTTCGTATTTCACCGTCCGCCAGAGCTGTTCGGCAATGATGTTATCAAACACACGGCCGCGGCCATCCATGCAGACTTGAATGTTTTTCGCCAATAACATAAGCACGTGCCGACCACGCCAATCCATGATGGCCGGACTCCAATGGCACTTGGAGTTTGGTGTGGGGGGAATGGCGTGTTTGCATTCCAGATATCCCTTTCATCCTCTTATGGTGTGAAGGAAATTCTATCTTATTTAGTGGTCCAGAATTTTGGGAGTATTTGACCTTTGTCGGAGTGCTGGAGAGCAATTCTTCGGCGGCCTGTAAGGTCGCACGCGCCACTTGTAAGTTTTCAGGGGCAAAGACCACTTCCCACTATGGTCGTTCAACCTGAGCAATCACCGACAGGACCTGATTGACCAGTGTGAGTTGGTCCACGGTGCCTGCGTTTTGTGCAAGGGTAATTTGTACGGTGTTGGTCGTCGGCCCGACATTGCGAAGAAGCGGTTGTGTCAGAATTAATCGCCAATTGCTTGAATGGGATGGGTGGAAAAGAAAGCGTATTGTTCCGGCCACGGCGTTCCGATTTGTATTAAAGTTCAGATCGTACGATCCTCCGGTGAGCAATTTTTGTGGTAAGCCCACTTTGAAATTTTTATCATTTTGATCAATCTTGTCCGGTTCCGAGCCCAGAGTCTCTCCTCCAAATCAGAAGATGGGTCTATTGAGAGGGGAGGCGTTTCGGTCATATCGTCCGCTGAGCTGGACCGTGGGATCAAATTGTGTTCTTGGAAAATAATATCAGTGAGTCGTATATCTTTGGTCTTTCGACCGACCTGACCAGATTGTGTTCCAGGGCTTGCATGACGGTTTTCTGTAACGTCAGCATGATGACGGAGTCAGGCGGGAGGAGGTCCTGAAATACATAATCTTCACTTTCAGAAAGAATCCCCGGACTGTTCACACTGACGCTAGGCCAGGCTAGTCCTGTGAGAGTGAAGACTGTCAGAAAAGAAAGTCGGAAAAAGGCTTGAAATGGCATGATCCAACGTATGTCTGTTTAATGTTCACACAATCTGCCCAATTCTGAACCGATCGAAGCCGTGTGTTTCTGCAATTTTTTCAGGTGAATAGTTGGACCGCCAACGCCTTGCCTGCTGGTCTATTGAAAATGACTCTTTTCTATGGCCTTGCTGGGAGTGAGTGGGACGATGGATTTTCCTCAGAAGGCCTGAACAATTAGTGCTCTATGGAAGGACGGAGGGAAGACGGATTTTGGTGCTGTGATAGGGGTGAATGTGGGGTGCCAGTCAGGGGTTGTGGACTTCCGGTGAGAATGCGTATCATCATAGGCGCGATGGAGTTCCCGTCTATTTAATATTCACGTCATTTTAGGGTAAGGGTGGTTATGAAACACGAGGAGCTGAGTCCCTTTGTGAAGCCTTTTCTGCCAAGTCTATTGTCTGGTCAAAGGGTTGTGGACAGACAAACCTCTCTTGCTGGTCGAGCGAGGGTCTTAGTGTTGGCCATGAGTTGTCTTGTGATGGCGGCTTCCGTGGGATATTCCGAAGAGCAACCCCATGAGCTTCCTAAGCCCTTTCATAAAACTACTCCCCCTCTTTTTCAGGAATGGAATTTTGATCAATCGGCTTTACGTGACTTACCCAATGGCTTTACTCAGGCTGTCGGTGGATCTTCAGGAAAAGGGGGATGGTCAGTCAAAGAAGATCCCTCTGCCCCCAGTCGTCCTCATCTGGTAGAGCAGCGCTTACAGTGTGCTGAGGATTGGTGCTACCAGTTATTGATCGCTGAAGGCGCGGTGGCCGAATATGTGGATCTCTCAGTCCAGATCAAACTTAATTTGGGAACTCCGACTGGAAAAGGAGGATTGGCCTATGGGATCCAAGATGACAAGAACTTCTACGCCGCGGTTGTTGAACCCAGAACGAACGAGGTTGTGGTCTATGTGGTTAAGAATGGAGAACCAACAGAATTAGGCAGGGAGTCCCTGATTC
>JACDDF010000597.1 GCA_013817135.1 Nitrospirales bacterium | reverse complement strand
TGAGGGAAGGAGTATAGGGGTCCGAATATTGCAAATCGGCGCCTTCATGTTGCAGCAGCTCCATGACTTTTGTGGCAGGCGACTCACGTGGGTCTTCAATGTCGGCTTTATAGGTTACTCCCAACACGAGAATGATTGAACCTTTCAAGCATTTCCCTCGTTGATTTAAAATCCGCTGGAGTTTACTCATCACGAAATACGGCATATTTTCGTTGATTTCCCCAGCCAGTTCAATGAACCTGGTATGGACATCATACTCTTTTGACTTCCACGCTAAATAATATGGATCAAGCGGAATGCAATGCCCGCCCACACCAGGGCCGGGGTAAAAAGGCATAAAACCGAAGTTCTTCGTGGCTGCAGCATCAATCACTTCATAGACATTAATTTTCATTCGGTCACACAACAAGGTGAGCTCATTCACTAAAGCGATATTCACTGAGCGAAAGACATTCTCAAAGACCTTAGCCATTTCCGCTACCCGTGGCGAGCTGAGAAGAAAGATTTTCACGATGGATTGCTCATAAAAGGTTTTGGCAACTTCCCCGCATGCTTCTGTGACACCACCCACCAATTTAAATGTGTTATGAGTTTTAAACTCATGATTTCCTGGATCAACCCTTTCTGGCGAAAATGCAACAAACAGGTCCTTTCCAACCGTTAAGCCCGTTGCCGTTAAGGCGGGCAAAATGACCTCCTCGGTTGTTCCAGGATATGTTGTACTTTCTAATACAACGAGCATATTGGGATGTGAATTATCGGCAAGATGCCCAAGAACTTTCACAATGGCCGAGATATCCGGTTCTTTATTTTTGGTCAGGGGAGTCGGTACACAAATAAGGATAACATCGCACTGCCGTAACACAGAGAAATCGGTTGTCGCCTCTAATCTTTTTTGCTCAACGACTTCTCGCAAATCAGAGTCCACCACATCCAATATATAATTACGCCCCTGGTTCACCATTTCTACTTTGGCGGCCACTTCATCCACCCCAAATACCTGGTACCCGGCCTTGGCCTGAAGTACGGCTAAGGGAAGCCCCACATAACCTAACCCAATCACTCCAACCTTGGCTGACCGATTTTTAATTTTATCGAGTATTTCCACTTACGCCCTCCTCCTTGAGGCTTCTTAAAACGATTGAGTTAAAGTTCGGGAAAAATCAACTTTTCTTGAGCTGGTTCCTGTTGAATGCATAGCGCCCTGACACGAAAATATTAGGTAGACACATCATTCGTCACATTCGTGATGATCTTTCCCTCATTAATGGTCCACACGTCGCAGGTTGCATCTCCATCAACATTTCCAATTGCAACTGCAGTAAATCCCAATGCACTTACAGAATCTAAATTCGGGTCGGTACAACCCGGAGGTAATGTTCCAAGATTGGCATTGCCGATTTTATAAAAATATCGTTGCGAAGACCCACTCATGGCAAATCCAATCGCATTAAAATCATCTATATACCCATTATTTTCAGCAAAATAGGCAATTTCTGCGGTATGGATTGCCACCAAGTTGCTTTTTGCCTCTGTTTGCTTGGCCTTGGCCTGGTAACGCAAAAAATTTGGGATGGCTATGGTCGCCAAAATGCCAATAATTGCCACCACAATCATCAGCTCAGTTAAACTGAATCCCTTTTGGTCATTGAGTTGAGTCAGCATCCTGGAAACCTCCATGGAGGGCTATCCTCCAAAAGTTTGTTATAAATCTCACCCTCGGATAATGGTACACCTGGTTTTTTCAAGTAGCCAGAGTTTCGATGACAATCAACACGACCTCAAAGACGGCAATAAACATACCTCAAACACTACCAAAAAAATAAATCTGGCCATTTCAGCGACAAAAGGGTTGGAAGTATCACTCGTCATGCAAGGCAAATAAAGAAAAGGCGTGACTATTTATTCGACAGAAAGAACCCAAATCTTAAGAATCAGCCGCTGAAGTTAAAAAGGATTAAACCCTGAATCCGTCAAGACGGCCCCTAGCGCCCTAAAAAATAACCTGAAGACCTCTCTTGATAAATTTATTGATTGACCCAGGCTAAATTGTAGAATGGTGAGAAGCTAGGGGGTCAAGGTAGACTTGTGGGAAAGTGTAGGAATAGGTTCCCCAAAACCGGCGTCACGAAACCGCTTCCCCAGCAGTTTATTGGTTGAATCGAGTTGCAGTGAATGAAGCCAGGCCTCCCGTGCCTTATCTCGTTCATCTTGTCTTAGGAAAATATCCCCCATATGTTCATAAATCACTGGATCATCAGACACTAGAGAGACCGCTCGCTGAATCGTTTCCAGCGCTTCTTCAATGCGTCCAAGTTTGTAAAGCGCCCAAGCTAGGCTATCCACGTAATACCCGTTATG
>JACDDF010000596.1 GCA_013817135.1 Nitrospirales bacterium | reverse complement strand
GATGCAGACCATGCGGAACGCGCCAGTGACGCTCGGACCGTCGAGCAGGGCATAGATCACGAACTCCTTGCTGTCCGGGGTGCCTGGCTCCAACCAGAATTCGGTGAATCGGGGAAATTCCTCCGGGGTCGGCAGGGCCGGGTCGATCGCCACGCCTCTTGCCGAGAGGCCGTATTGATTGAGCTCCCCGGAACTGCGGAAATAGGAGGCGCCGAGAAACGCCATCCAATCGGTGGTCGCTCCTGGTCCATCTTGGAGGCGAAAGCCGGAGAAGCCAAGGTCATCCGGGAAGATTTTGCCGAGACTGGTTCCGCCGAAGGTGTAGTACTCGGAACGGTAAAGAATTTCTCTGGACTGGCCACCATCAAGAGCATGAAGTTTCACCGGGATTTTGAAATAGCGGCCGAGATGGAAGAATTGAGCCGGAAAATTCACGCTACCGTCTTCGCCCAGCCCCCGCTCGCGTTTGAATACGATCTCCTGAAAGGCGTCGTAGTCGATCGATTCCAAGACTGCGTCATGACGGACCACCGGCTCCTCATAGGGCGTCGTGGCCATCGCCTTGGCGCGCTGCTTCAGCGCATCAAATGAGAAAGGTTTGGCTGTACCGAACTGGATTCCGGAGGTCCCGGCTCGACTTCGCGCCTGCGGGAGTGCCGGGAGTCCAGCCAAGGCACCGAGAGCGCCCATCACCAGGAGGAATTGTCGGCGATTCAACATATCCGGGCCATCTGCGAGGGAGGAAATACCTGTGCCGACAGCATAGGATTTTCCCCTAACGCTTGCGGAGCATTGCCAGCCAACCTCAAAGCACGGGGACCCTTGAGAAAACGACCACCCACAGCCATATTTTTGTCTCCGTAGAGGGCTTCCAATTCTGACCCTCGGTTCGACGCTAGGTGATAAGAATATTAAAACGGGATTTTGGGAGGGTCAGATAAATACCAAAGAAGTCACCGGAGGGTCAAACAGCAGTTCAGCTGGCCAGGCCGGGGATCGAGGTGAAACGCGCGTGGAAAAGCCGATGGGCGTGAGAATCTAACGGGTAATTTCGAGGAGGCATCGCATGAGGGACGATATTTGTCACATTAAGAAAATAGAAATGAGAAGTATTCGAATGGTCATGCCTGCCATTTGCTTTAACATTCCGTTCTACCAATCTCATAATGATTCATTTATCCGCATGGCCAGCCTGGGTATATCGTGTTCTCGGGAATCGGAGGAAGGCAGCTTTTCCAAAATTATCGGAACGATAGGTGGCATTAGGATGCCACGAATGGGTTACTCATCGATTACTTTCAGGGCAAACTTTTTCTGTTCCATTAATATGTAAAATGGTGTAAGCTGCGACATACTTCCTTCCTCATAATTAAGTTGAGTCATCGTGGACAAGGATAGTGTCATGCCCCCAACGTCCTTTCCTGACATTCCTACCTGCTTGCTCCAGGCAAGTCGCAAACAATTATCTTCCAATCTGGGCCATGGCTTCCCTAAGCCGAATCAAGACGCCTTGTGGATTAATAGAATTGCCATGTACGGTGGACAGCAATACCCTTTTTACCGGAATAGCCCAAAAATATGAAGAAGCGAAAGATACTCCAGAGAATATTGATGAAACAAAATGAGAAAGGACGAACAATGCGGAAAGCTCACGTGAAGGTATTGCCTTTGGGGGCTATCGTTTTTGTCCTGGTGTTGCTAGGTGGAGTTTTCCCATCCATGGCTCAGGCCGTGGGCCTCACAATCAACTTTGTAGGATCAGGCACTGGAAGGGTTGAAGCAAATTCGCCCGGGACAGATACGTTGAACATTTTTTCGAGTAACACTCTAGACTATGATCAAAATTCTTCTGTCACCCTTACGGCTACTCCGACTGGGATTGGGCCCTCACAGTCAATCTTCAGTAGTTGGGCTGGTTGTGAACAAGCATCTGGAGATCAGTGCACCCTGGTTATGGATGCTGCCAAGGCGGTGACCGTGACCTTTAATCTCGTCCCGGTCACTCCCGTGCCTCCCGTGCCTCCCGTGCAACGGACGCTGACGGTGACGAAAGCCGGGGCGGGCAGTGGGACGGTCACTAGTGTGCCCGGGGGTATCTCTTGCGGGAACGACTGTACCGAGGGCTATGCCAATGGGACGTCGGTGACGCTGACGGCGGTGGCGGCGGCAGGTTCGTCGTTTGCAGGCTGGAGCGGGGGCGGCTGTGCAGGGACCGGTACTTGTCCCGTGACCATGACGGCGGCGCAGGCGGTGACCGCTACGTTTACGACGGTGCAACGGACGCTGACGGTGACGAAGGCCGGGGCGGGCAGTGGGACGGTCACTAGTGTGCCCGGGGGTATCTCTTGCGGGAACGACTGTACCG
>JACDDF010000047.1 GCA_013817135.1 Nitrospirales bacterium | reverse complement strand
CGCTTTCCGGATTTCAGCCATGGTTCGCCCGGAGATTAGGCTCGTGGTCTCGCGTTTCAAAAAGCCTGCGTTCTTCGTTTTGTTGAGAACAAACTCGTCTGTTCCTTTAATCAAAAGCCAGTTCTCACGCTTTTCGGCTGTCTTCATGCGGACAAGATGCCAAGTGCCTTTCATGCGAGTCCCTTCCATTGTGAAGGTGATGCGGCCTTTCTTTTCCATCTTGTCGGGATCATCTTCAGGCATCCAAGTACCTTCATCCCAAATCATAACGGGACCTGCGCCGTATTGCTTATCGGGGATAACACCCTCGAACTCGTTATAGTCCATCGGATGGTCTTCGGTACGTACGGCAAGACGTTTATCGGCTGGATCATAGCTTGGGCCTTTGGTAACGGCCCAGCTCTTCATGCCCCCGTGCCATTCTAACCGGAAATCATAGTGGGTGCGGGTTGCTTCATGAAGCTGAATGACGAAACGTAAATCCTTGTTTGCACGTTTGCCAGCTTTCCCGCGAGGCTCCGCCGTGAGGCGAAAGTCACGCTTCTCATTATATTTTTCAAGAAGCCCTTTCGCCATCTATGCCACACTCTTCTTCTTAGCAGCAGATTTTTTCTTTGCCGACGATTTCTTGGCGGAATTCTTCTCAGACTGTTTCGGGGAGATTTTACCGCCTTTGGACTGCTCTACGCTCTTGCGCAGCGCATCCATAATATTGATGACCTTGCCGGACGGCGCTTTTTCCCCTTTAACGCGAGATGGGCGTTTTTTGACCTTCGCGTCAATGATCTCTTTCAACCCTTCTTGATTCAAGTCTTTAAACTTGGACGGATCAAACTTACCAGCCTTCCGCTTGATAAGCTCCAAGGCTAAATCGAGCTGATCGTCATTCGGTTCTTCATTGGGTTTAATCTCTTCAAAATATTCCTCAGCCTTACGAACTTCGTAATTATAGCGAAGTGTCTCTAGGATGAGGCCTTTGCCACAGGCTTTGAGAGCGACGATCCGTTCGCGGTTGGCAAGGATAACCTGACCGATTGCAACCTTCTTGCTCTTCTTCAAAGCATCACGAATGGTAATATACGCTTCCTTCGCAAGTTGGTTATCGGGCGAAACGTAATAGGGATTATCAAAGTAAATGGGGTCAATCGACGACAGATCGACAAACTGCACCAAATCTACCGTGTGTTTGCTCTCCAGCCTGAGCTTATCAATTTCCTTATCCTCGATAGGGATATAAGCGCCTTTCTCGTATTCGTAGCCACGCACGATATCATCGGGATCAACAACATCCCCATCTTCATTCACATTTTGGTAGTGGATGCGCTGGCCCGTATCCTTGTCGTATTTATGAAGACGGATTTTTTCGCTCGCTGTCACGGCTGGATAGAGTCGGACTGGAAATGTAACAAGGGACAATCTAATATGGCCCTTCCAATAAGCATGCGGCGGCATGGGGTTCCCCTATTCAAAAATCTATCCATAGCCAACCGGGAAGCGGGCCTTATAGTTCCGGTGGATTAGGGCCAGTTGGACAGAATTTTTTCAGTTTCTTGGTCCTCAATTTGGATGGAAAAGCGCTGTTTCAGCACGTTTATAATGGAGTCATAACTGTTGTCGTCCGAGCTGCATAAAGCGTCAGACGCCACAATAACCCAGTACCCAAAGTCCACTGCTCCCAACACAGTCGCAAGCACACAAATATCGATTTCGCCGCCCGAAATAATCTACGTGTTATTTCCCCGCTGATGAAAACGCTGGTGGAGGTCTGTTTCAACCCAAGGACCGTAAACATGTTTATCGATCACTTCTGCACGAGGAGTGAATCTCGCCAGTTCGGGTATTAGATCGACTGATCCATTATCGAGCTTGGCAAGGGTCATGCAATCCCAGTGCTCGTAATATTTCTTCCAAATGCCGTGGCCCTGATCGGATTTCTCAACCGGAATAAACCTTGTAAATACTGTTCGCTCAGGATTGCGTTTCTGTTAAAGACAAGACTTGGGGCAGTATTTTATGCGCCCATGGTATCTGCCATTCTGTGCATTCAGCAAACATACGTTGCATGTCAACGCATAGATGGACGGTGTGGTCTCTCGGGATTACGTTCATTTACTCCTGTCCTGCCGGATAAACGCATAAGCCGGATCGGTAATGCTAAGGGTTAAAACCAGAAGGGTGTTTCTTTCCCATGCGAAGTAGCGCCCTACTTTGTCCGGGTTCATAAGTTCAGTTTTATGGAGGTGTTCGGAATGGTTCAGCGAGCTTCCTGCTGAGGTATTCCGGCTATCTGCCACATCTTTTTCTGGAACCCGCGTTCAGTCAGCCCTTACTCAAACAGAGCTCACCAATTTAGCCTGCCTCATACACCCCTGGCCTATAAGGTCAGGGGTCCTGCCTTTTAATCGCGGTTCTCATCAAACCAGAGAACACCCCCGGCCGGAATTAAAATTTATTCCCGGACGCCTGCGCAAAGAGAACACCAATTTATTATTTGCCGATTTTCTTCTCCTCGCTTTCCCATTTTTCTTTTTACGGTCTAAGGAGGATTAGCGGACATCGGCTTCGCGTGAGAGAAAGTCAGCTAATTCTGCCGCATGCTTTTCCGTCTGTGCCAGAATTTGCACGACCAGCAGCCAGGTCACAGAATCCGTAGTCTGAATATTCCGAGCCAGGACTGAATAGCGTTCAATCTGCTGGCGTTCCAAGGTCAGATCTTGGCCGATCATTTCCGCCATGGTTCTACCTTGTCTGGGTTCCACACCGGCCTGTCGTGCCTTTTCCGCAATTTCTTCCGGATCGAATATCGGAACGCCGCCTATTTGTTGAATCCGTTCAGCCAACAAATCCGCATGCTCCAATTCTTGATTGGCATGGGCATTAAATTCCGCTTTAATTCCAGGGGAAAACAAAGATACGGCCATATAGGCATGCTGTTTATATTGAAGATAGCTGGCAATTTCGGTTGATCGCAGTTCATTGAGCTCTTTAATTACTTGCTTGGCATCTGCCTTATATTCTTTTGTCACAGCTCCAAGCTCAATGCTCTTTTGGAGTTGCTTTGGGGAAGAATATTTTGATCTTTTCTTCTTCTTCAATTACTCAGCCTCCTCTCACGATGAAATCCATACGCACTTGGAGTTTCAAACTCATTTAATAATTTCATTGAGGTCTATCCATTTTCCTGCTCCACATCTAAGCCGGGGGTTTTCGCCCTGTGATAAAACTGAACACGAATATAATCAAAAACACTACAAATAAAATCCAGGCGATATTGGTTGCGGTGCCAGCCACACCGGATAACCCGACAACACCGGCAATAAGCGCAATAACCAAAAACGTAATGGCCCAACTTAACATGAGGAATCCTCCTTTTTAATTCTTCTTTTGTTCTTCCCACTTTTAGGAGTCGAAATGTTTTTTACCGCCTTCTTATAAGGGAGGCCTTGGCTTCTTAAAGGCTCAAAAAGTTTAGACCATGGATTTTAATTTTTCATTTTTCTCTTGACTTTTTGGTATTTCAACACTTTATTTTGTGCGTTGATTTCGATCTGAAAGATGTCACCAGGTCTCCTGTCAACCTCCCCCTTGACATAGTCCAAAGTGAGATAACGAGAGGACATCTCTCCGGCCTCTCCCTCACTTACCCGTACCGTATTAGCGTTTACCTCCTCGACCGTTCCTGTATTATCCGATGTCCCCGGGGTACCTGCATGTCGTGTCCCGCGACATTGTCAGCGGAACTCTGGAGGGCCTGGGTGCCAACGGAATCACTAGCCAAAGAAAAATTCGGAATCATCAATACGATGCCCACCAACAAAGCATAAAATAGACCTGGACCTCTAGCGATAGTTGGACAATTGCTAAGCATAGTCCCTCCTATCGCTAACCTCGCCTCCCTAGGCTGTTGTCTTTCTTGATCTCTTGTTCCCGACCACCTACTTTTTCCCACCGCAGCAGGAATGCCCACATTGGCATTGTCCAGCTTTGGCAGAATCGGAAGAACGACAGCTGTCTGAACAAAACTCTTTTCCCGGCGAAGCCTCACAAGAACATGCAGGATGAGCACATTGTTTGGCATTTGCAGTAGGCATAACCCCTCCTTTTCAAATTTGAATAACAGGTAACATTTTTTTTCGACCATTCTTTCAATTTTTACGTGGGGATGAGTTCTCTTGCAATGGACAAAACATGGTCGAAATCTCCAAAATTGGGAAACTAATTTGAAGAATCCATTCATCGCAACGGGTCCTCATTATCTGATGCGGCCCTTTTGAATCAGACATTCTGCTCATAAAAACCCTTAAAATTTTCTCCTCGAATTTGGCGAACCTTTCTTGTTTGGGTGCGACAGATCAAAACAACTCTACGACCCATCGCTTTTACCCTATATGATTGTCCGGGGAATTAGTTGGCAGAATCCTGAATATTTTCGCCAGCCTGCTCCATTTTTTCCCCAGCCTTCTCCATCGATTCATCTACATTTTCCCCGGCTCGTTCGGCCGGACCTTCTTGTTCGCATCCCAGGGCACCAATTAAAGACCCTGCAAAACACATAAGCAGCAGAATCCGTTTAGCATAAGAAGTCATACGCTTCCTTTCTTCACGATTACGTGAGCATGGTGTGACTGTACATTATGGTGCTTGGCGCTCTCCTTCTTGTAACACTTTTTCCGCAACCTTACCTGTTGTCTGTTTTACATCCTCTACCGTCGTTTGCACTGTGGATTTGACTGCGTCTGTTATCTTGTCGCGAGACTCACCCATCCATTGGTCTTCTTTTCGGGTCCCCGGCAGCGCGGCAGCCACAGCAGTACCGAGGGCTAACATGACAGCACCTACTGCCAGAGGGTTACTATCCACGAGGTGGTTAAATTCTCCTCTTGCCGCAGTCGCTTGCTTTTGGAGATACCTCTTTCCTTCCTCTATTTTTTGCTGGCTTCCCTCCTTCCATGCGAGGGCTTGTCCAGTTGTTTCTTCTTTCCATTTGAGGGCTTGATGACTGGCCTGATCCTTCAAATCCGTCAGGCTCTCCTGGACCGTATCCTTCGCAGTTTGGAATTTCTCCTTGACTTGATCTTCTACGGAAGGACCGCCAAATTCCTGATTAGACCCCGGAGTGGACTTGGCTCGAAAGCATTGCCCGGGACCTTCCGAACCATCCGAAGAGTCCTTCCATAACCAGTACAGACCAAATCCAACTAGTGCGGTGGGAACAGGATTATCAGTGAATGTTTTGAACATAAGAATCCCTCCATTGGTCTTAAGCATTACATTTATAATGAATGGCCTCTCCCATTTGTCTCTTTTAAACTAATCGGGATGTTGGCGGTATGATACGGATTTGGGAATAAAACGATTTTCATTCCCAATCGTGGGGCTTCCCGTAAAAGTCATACATCCTGACTTCATATTCTCTATTGATGGGCTTATTTGGGTCATACTCAGGGCTTTGTTCGATCATGTCCCGATTCATGTTGACCTGAACGGTTTGTTTATTCCAATCAATAGCACTCACCCATTTGCGGGATATGAGAACTTTTTTCCCGGGCAACCAGTTTTGAGTATCAACAACTAAATATCGAATGTCCCATGATGTATCCTCTACAATAAAATCGTCCACATGGCCGATCTCTCCGTCCTGGGCCCCGATGTAATATCCTTGCACTTCATTGGCGGACCGCAAATGCGGATTCCCATCCAATTTGCCAGGCGAATTCATTCCTTGCTTGAGCGACTGTTCCATAGCTTCCCCACCAGGGACACCCATCGGGGTAAACCCGGCAGGCTGGATGAAGACATCATCATCCCAGTATTCTCTCCATTTGAAAAACTGGCGTAATTCCTTTTCTTTCTGAAGCGAAAATGGCAGGTCGGTTTCGATACCCGGGCTATCGTTGATTTCTGCGGAGGTCAGCGTCACGGGAAAGACCTTGTCTTCCCATTCGGACCGCTCAAGGGCTTCCTGTCCAATCAGCACATTTCTTCCGGGGAGCCAGTTTCCTGTATCTGCCACCAGATACCGGATTCGCCACAACCGGTCGTCAAAATAAAAATCGTCTACGCTACCGAGGTCTTTATCGATGGCTCGCAATTGATAGCCTCGCATTTCCATTAACGTTTTCAACATAATCTTCCTTCTACGCCTAGATTTATTAAGAAATGTTCATTCCCCTGATTGCGATATATCACCGTGAATTTCTATTTGAGGTTCATTAACCACTTTTTGAGGCTCCTTAAGCAATGTACAAAATAATTATTGCCCTCCTTGAAAAGTCGAAAAGCAGCCACAATTCGAGCGTTTTCAGTTAAGAAAGGATTTGTGTGACCAGGCGAGGAATTCCCCAGTCAATTGGTTAAACCGGACCGACCGACCATGCCGTGGACCGGAAAGTTTTTATCGACGCACGAATGAGCCGAACAGCTTTTTGGAAGGGACCAAATCAAGGGTCCCGGGAGCAGGAGTGAAAGACACAGTTAGGGAAGGATTTTGGACATTTTGTCCATCAAAAGAACACTCCGGTTTTCTCCATTACTTAACAAGGACAGTACCTGGCGACAGCGATCCTCCACGGCCTCCAAATCATTTTTTTCCCGGATGGATTCCCGGCTTCCTCGTTGCAGCATTTCCACATGACGATGGATGGCTTCACGGTCCTCATTTCGTTGCACAGTTTCGCCAATTCGACCTAGGCCTTCCAACAGACAGATGATAACCGCCACATTTCCTTTCCCGTGTTGTCGGATTTGATGAAATGCCGCATTTAACACTCCTTCGAAGGTGACAGGTGGGGCAATAACCCGAAGAATTCCTTCACTGTCATATCGATAAGGAGAAGGGAAATTTCGTTGCGCAAGCTGACATAAAATTGCACTGAGGTGGTCAATACATTGAATGCAGGTAAATGGGTCGTTTATTCCGGGCGAGAGAGCTCGCACGGCCACTTCCACAAGTTGAAGCACCGAAAACTCAATATCTTGTTCTTGGGTTCGGTTGGGCCCGCAGATCAATTGCTTATTGATACGTTGGGATATCGTGGCTTCGATCTGTCCCTCGACCACTATTTTGGCTAAAGATGCTCCCTTGATAATAAAATGGCCTGGCCGAAAATGCAGAAGAACGATTAGATTCTGCTCAGTCGCAAATTTAATCAGTGAGTCATCTTTAATCGCTTGGAGATACCCACCGACTTCAGCCTGTATTGTTATTCCCTCTCGTTCCATTCTGGCCATAATTTTTTGAATATTCTCATTTTTCGGTCGATTCTCTTCTTCCTTTCCCAAATGCTCAGGGAAAAGTCTGGTCAGGACCTCTTCCAACTCCCCATATACCGCCGCGATCAAATTAGGGGCCTGGATGGAAACAGCAATATGATGCATGAAGTAAATCAGGACTCCTAGACTGCATATCGCTAGAATCAAACCGAACAACGTTCCCCAGTAAGGGGTAGAGTCCCCTGAGGATTCTATGCGGATGGTCCGTAAGACCAACAGGCAATAGAGGAAAGTCGCCACAAACGTTCCCAGGACCAGCTGATTTCCTCGATCTCGCATAAAATTTCCCAACAGTCGTGGTCCGAACTGTGAGGAAGCCAGAGCCAGGGCGACAATCGTAATGGAAAACACCACGCCGGCAATCGTGATCATGGAGCCGGCAATCGTCGCCAATAGAGTCATGGCTCCCTCCGGACCCATATTACTCAGCCACCAAAGAGACTCACGTTTTTTTGGAGAAAATTCAACGTCAAGATATGGAACCGATAGCGAGAGTAAAATGGCAGCAATGGTCATACAACTGGGTATAAGCCAGAGACTCGATCGCAGTTTCGTGAGCCAATGGTTTATCAAAGTGGACATCAGCACTAACCCCTCATTATGTGAACAGGTAGAACGTCCAAGCGCCCTAAGCCTTATCCGATGTACAGTCAATCAGATGGCTTTTCCGAGATCCATCAGTTTTGTCTTATCGTCCGAGAAATTCTCCAATGGAGTTGAGTGGCTCAATTTGATCACATATGATTTTAAGCGACGCCACAAAAGGGACAGCGAGCAGCGCCCCAATGGTACCCCACAACCACCCCCAAAATAGGACACTCACCAAAATCACCACGGGATTTAATGTTAATTTTCGTCCTAGCAAATATGGGGTAATAAAATTTCCTTCTATGGCAGTTAGAGATAAATACGTTGCAGACACCAAGGCTACCATATTCATCTGTTCAAATGTGATGGCCGCAGCCAAGGTCACGGCTCCTAAACCAATAATACTTCCCACGTAAGGAATGAAATTCAGAATCCCTGCCATGGCCCCCCATAAGAACGGGTTCGGCATGCCGAGAAGGTACATGGCCAGACTTGTCGCCAGCGCGAGGCCGAGATTCACGCTGGTCACCGTGACAAGGTAACTGGAGATATTTCCCTCTATTCCACGGACAATTTCCACTGCCCGTCGTTTATCCGAAAACCGCGGAAGGACTTTCACGATTTTTTCCAAAAACAAATCCCCGGAAGCAAGAAAAAAATAAAGTAAGATTATGGTTGAGCCCAGACCTAAAATGAATTCCGTAGTCCAATCGATCAATAGGCCTCCCAAACTATCGGTTTTTACTTCAACTTTTTGGGCTTTCCTGGATTCCGAAAGATTCGCCATGTGTTCCAGAGCTTGAGTCGCTTTTCCCATTTCCAGGACCGAACTTTTGATACTTTGAAGTTTCAGTTCTACCTGTTGCAAGGCTTGTGGGGCACGATTCAGCCAGAGAGAGGCCGGAGTAGACAGTTGAACAATCCCAAAGGTCAGAGCACTGATCAGAATGAGAAGAATTCCTCCCGCCGAGAGAGGCGCGGGAATGGATAGTTTTTCAAAGCCTCTCACAAGAGGTCCTAACAACAGATTCAGAAATAAAGCCACGAACACAGGAAGCATGATGGCTTTCGCCACATACATCACCAGGAGTGAGGCATAGAGAAACAGTCCAGTCAGGGCAATGGACCGGATATTAATCGGCCCCTGGAGTAATTGGGAGTGGTTGCCAGGTTCGAAACTGGATGAAAGAGAAGGAGGGAAATCCTCATGTTCGGATTCTGAAGATTCGTTCGGCTGGGTTTCAGGCATCGGATGGGGTCAAATTAAAAAAAAGATGTGGGAACACCGAACTGAGATATGTGTCACCGGAACCATCAAAAAAATTCAATGCTTCCGGTCTTCAGGATTGTATGCCTACCTTTCGGGGATGAGCCACCTCCCAACACTTTCCCTCCCCACTACCGGACCGGTTGGAGCATGGCCCTGGCTGAAGCACCATCTCCGTTTGGAACTTTTAATGGTAAACAGATGCGCATATACTCACCGTGTTTCACTCGAGAAAACTCGAGTCCCTCAATAATCACTATCCCCGCTTAGATAAGAATGCCATTAATCTCTTTCCCAATTTCTTGTTTCCCTCAATAAAAAGAGCATCAATTCCGACGGTGTTAAC
>JACDDF010000595.1 GCA_013817135.1 Nitrospirales bacterium | reverse complement strand
TTGTAACCAGGCTCCGGTTTGCTCCATGGTTTCCACTCGATTGTGCACGTAGTACACCTGTCCGCCCCGAGCGAGTTCCCGGGCGATGGCCTCTCGTACCACGGTCGGATCAAACCGGAGGACCTGGGTTTCCACCGCCAAACGACCCGGTGGCGCGGTCTCAATGACGGATAAGTCTCTCACTCCTGAAAAGGCCATTTGCAGAGTTCGGGGGATAGGGGTTGCGGAAAGCGTGAGCACATCGACTTGGGTCCGGAGTTGCTTCAGCCGTTCTTTATGGCGGACGCCAAACCATTGTTCTTCATCGATAACCACCAAGCCCAATTGTTTAAAGACGACATCTTTCTGTACGACCCGATGCGTCCCGATCACAATGTCGATCAGGCCGGCAGCCAGATCTTTCAGTGTCGCTTTGATCTCATTGGCTGATTGAAACCGTGACAGAATACCGATTTTGACCGGGAACGGAGCAAACCGGATTGAAAAATTTTCAAAATGTTGTTGAGCCAGCAAGGTCGTGGGAACCAGGACGGCCACCTGCCGGTTGGCCTGGATCGCCTTAAAGGCGGCACGCATGGCGACCTCCGTTTTGCCGTATCCCACATCCCCACAGACCAGGCGGTCCATGGGTTTCGGGGATTCCATATCTCGTCCTATTTCTTCAATGGCTCGAAGTTGGTCAGGCGTTTCTTCATATTCAAACCCCGCTTCAAATTCATGCACCAGGAGAGTGTCCTCCTGATAGGCGGTCCGTCTGGCTACTTCCCGGTTGGCATAGAGTTCAACGAGTTCCTCGGTCATATCCTCGATGCCCTTTTTGATTTTCGCCTTGGTTTTGCCCCAAGCCGTACCTCCCAGGCGATCCAATCTGGGAGACCGTTGTTCCGCTCCTCGATACCGGTGGATGTGGTTCAGACGGTCCAGCGGGACATACAGGGTATCGGTTCCACCGAATTGCAACAGCAAATAATCACTGGTACAGCCTTGGACCTCCAAACGGCGCAAACCCAAATACCGTCCAATCCCATGTTGGAGATGGACGACGAGATCGCCTTCTTTCAGATCCTCCAGCGACGAGAAAAATTTGGCAGTGGGAGATTTTGTGTGGGGACGATGCCGGATGCCCTTCCCAAATAATTCTTCCTCGGTGACGAACGCGATGTGCCCATCCGGAGAAAGGAACCCTGCCGAGAGGTCACCTTCAAGACAGTAAAATGGTGAGCGAACATCTGTGGCTGGTTGAGGGAAGGGGTGTTCCCACTTGTTGGCCGGGAAACCGTGGTCATGCAATAAGGACAACAGGCGTTCCACCTGTCCCGGACTGCGAGCCACAAAAAAGATCTCGGAGTCCGCCCGCAATTGGTCCAGTTTGGAAAGGGTTTCCTTGAAGGGAAGCCCGCGAATGCCTACCCCGACACTGCCGGGAGACTGAGCCTGTAAGGAAACAGGCATACAGGGCATGGTGCTGGTATCAGGAGCCACGCTATCCCACCATACCGTCGGACACATGCTCGAATAGGTTTTAATGGTCTCCCACATCTCATAGAGTTGATCGGGGTCAGCGTGGGCAGGGGCGCCCCCCGGGTCAGGCTGGAGCTGTTCCCATGTTTCTAGCAACCCATTCCAAAATAGCGCAGCCGCAGCATCCAGGTCGACCGGGCGGTAGAAAGAGACGGTGACGGGCGTGTGAATGTACTCAAACAGTGTGACTAATTTGGGGTAATACCGGGGAAGATCCCATTCAATGCTTGCCTGGATGGGTTCGAAGGAAGTATCCGGTTGTCCGGAATCGGGAGGAATAAACTCCCGTGTGGGTAAGACCCAGGATTCCTTGAGATGGGTGATGGATTCTTGGGTCGAGGGATCAAAGGTCCGAATGGATTCGACCGTATCCCCAAGAAATTCAATACGGACGGGATGATCCTGAGCTGTGGAGAATATATCCACGATACCGCCACGTACGCTGAACTCGCCGGGGACTTCAGCCAACGATCCACGTTCATATCCTAACCGGATTAATGAACGAAGAAGCACCTCACGCTCGCACGCCTTGCCTACCTTGAGGGAGAAGCAAGCTTCAGCGAAGACCTCTGGAGGGAGCAGTTTATGCAATATGGCGGGCAGTGAGGTCACCATCACAGTGCTTTCACCCCGAGACAACCGGTGGAGAGATCGAACGCGCTGGCAGATGACGCTGTGGGCCGGCAGTGCAGGATTATAGGGAATGGCGGCCCATGGAGGGAACAATGCCAGTGTCTCGTGATCGCGCCTGATGAACGAGAAGAAAAATTCCAAGTCCTCATATAATTCTTCGGCTTGTTCTTGTGTGGGCGTGATGATGAGGTGCGTTTTGCCTTCAGTGCCGGCCGTCTTTTT
>JACDDF010000594.1 GCA_013817135.1 Nitrospirales bacterium | reverse complement strand
ATTCGACTCAGGCCGGTCCGACGTCGATGGATATCAACATTAAGTTGGCTCCAGGGGAAACCAAGTATATTGGGATACCCATCAGTGATCTCACTTATGTGACTTCGAACAGTTTATTGAACTACAAGTGTCAACTACATTCAGCCCACCTGGGTGGGCAATTATTGGTCTTGACCAAGTAGCAATTTTTTAGACGTAGTTTTGTATAAATAAGCCCCATCCTTGTTACAAAGGATGGGGCTTATTTAATATCTGAATTCCTTTATTAACTACACTTCCTCGTCACTCTGACAGTCCACATTTGCGTTCAACGGAATTTTTTGAGCCGCAAACAGTTCTCCTTCTACAACCAATAGTAAAAAACGACTCTCCGTCGGTGTCTCCTCCGGTAAATTCCTGACACTGGTGTTGAGATCGACAATTATTTCTTCAGGGGATTCAGTTGTGGTGTTATTAATCACCCAGAAATAATGGCTACCCTTTGGATAGAGGTTAGAGACAAACCGGTCGATGGCGGTGGAAATCGAAGGGTGGGCCGAGGTGCTGGTAAAGGAAAAGAGAACAAATGAAATCCCGAGCATGAGAGTTGGGAGGTAGCGCATACGAGGCCTCCATGGTATGAGGTAAAGGTTTACTTTGTGGGGAATCTCGGGGGAGGGCTCTTTATCCATATTCCATTGTGGCTGAAATCTTAACTGTCTACATGATATCTTATCCTTCGCCTGTTGTTTGAGCAAATCGCGAAATGATAGGAATGAGCTTGCCGGGGAAGATTTCCATGGCCCGAGGCAAGGAAAGATAATAGAAAAATAAGGAAATATGTAAAACGATGTTGTCTTTTCTTCAAGGTAAAGGGGTCCCAAATAAAAAGCGAATTTTCTTTCTTCTGGTAATGGCTTTGTTCCTGATTTCCGGCGCACTATTGTTTAATGCTCCAGAACAGACACAGGTCATCAATATAAATTTTCCCAGCGGTGGTGTATTGAAAGCGGAGGTTGCGGATACACCGGAAAAGCTTTTATTCGGATTAGCATTTAGAAATGCTCTTCCTCCCAATGAGGGAATGATTTATATTTTTGAAGATTCCGGTCTCCATCGGGTCTGGACAAAAGAGTTCCAATTTCCTATTGATGTGATTTGGGTCGATGAGAGTAAAATTGTCGTGCATATAGTCGAAAGGGCTCTTCCATGTAGTGAAAGGCAATGTCCCTGGTATGGTCCCCCGCCTCAAGATGCACGGTATATTGTTGAAGCCAATGCTGGGTTTGTGGACCAAGCCAAAATTAAGATAGGTGCGCAAGTCACCTTTACGTTGCTTGTCTCGTAAAGATGAACGGGTGATGAATGATTCCAATTTCGAGCGTGATATGGACTGCAAGATACATGAACCGCTGAGTCCCAAGGAGGGATTTGTTTTTGTCGGGAAGCTGGAGGATTTCTCCAAAGGAAAGGGGCGTGTATTCAAGGTCGACGGGAAAAGTGTGGCTGTTTTTCGCGTTGACGATCGGTGCTTTGCTATTAATGATATCTGTCCGCACCAGGGAGCCTCTTTGGGGAAAGGCCGATTGAAAGGTTTTGTTGTTTCTTGCCCGTGGCATCATCAACAATTTGACATTCGATCGGGATTTGGGCCAGATGGCGGAGGCTATTGTGTGGTCAATTATGATGTGGTGGTTGATAAGGGAAATGTTTTTGTCTGTCTGAAAAAACGTGATTGGCTGACAGGAGAATAATGGACTTTACAGACGTAACGTGAGTCAAGGTTTCGTCAAGGTGAGAGCATGAACATAGAGCAGGTGCAGACAAAAACTATTCAGGTTTTCCAATCGGCCGCCTTTATGGTGCATTTATGGGAAGATCGGACCCGCGGGGAACAATGGGTGCCAAGCTATGACCCTAAAGTGCTGGGATTGGTGGGAGATGAGTTTCTTCGAACCGTTAGTAATAATGCGGTAGATTCCGGTCAGCGATCATTTGAATTTCAGGCGTTGCAACCAGGAACCCATCAATTGAAGTTTAGTAAAAGGATGGCTTGGAAGTTTACAGCAGAGGATCGACGGGTTTTTTCAGTCATTGTTTCCCCACCACCATCTTGAGTTAAATTAGAGCATGCCTGATGTTGGGTATCTCAATGGGCACTTTTCTCCATTGGAAGAGATTAAGATCTCTCCGGATGATCGTGGATTTTTATTTGGGGATGGCGTCTATGAAGTGATTCGTGCTTATCATGGGATTCCTGCCTTTTGGGGTGAACATTTTAATAGGCTAGTTAGGAGTGCCAAAGAAATCCAGCTCCACTTTTCTTTAGAACAAGCCCAATTTCAGCGGCTCCTTTTTGATGGTCTTCAGCAGAGTGGGTATCAGGAAGGAAAAATCTATATTCAG
>JACDDF010000593.1 GCA_013817135.1 Nitrospirales bacterium | reverse complement strand
GATAGATGTTATGCCGCATCATCCACGGTGAAGGATTCCAAAGGGTGTCTGGGTGATAAGGGGTTCCAGGATCACCCCATGCGCCGTTTTCTGTCGGCAATTGGGAAACTTGGTCATAGTCCAGGATATTGTCATACGCGACTGCGGTAATGCCGCCAACTGCACCAGGAAGATTCGGACATTTCGCGATTATATTTCCAAACACGTTTAAGACGAAAAGTCTATTCCGACTCGTATCACTGGCGATATACGACCAGGGGGCGGCCGTTAAGCCTTGCACACTGGATCCAAGGGGGACATTCACACTTCCTATGACAACTCCGGAATTGCTAATTGCTTCGAGCACGTTGCCATCAGACCGCACAAAATATAAACCATTATACGCGAGGGCTGCGCCGCTTCTGGGTGGAACAAGTATCGGTGACGTTCCCGGTTTCCGGATCGAGACCAATGATCGTGTCCTGATTCTGTGTCGATTGCACGGCCCAAATAATATTTCGAAAAATGGCATAGTCCATCCCGCTGATAACATCGTGACCGGGAGGAGTCTGAAGGCGTCCGCCTTCTTGAGGCACACTCAAATGCAAATACATGAACACAATTTCATCCTCATAGGAGGTCTGGGTCAGAAACGCCAAATACGGATCGTTGTATCGCCGACAGACCGTCAACGCACTACCAGATCCGGTCGTCGCATAGGGATAAGGATATGAACCTCCTTGATAAAATTGCAGTTGTGTGGCTGGCATGGTCTTCTCCTTTCTTGGCTCTTTGTAAAACAGTACCTCGCTGTTATATATTCGCCCGCACGGTCTTCATCCTCTGGCTCTGTTGGGGGGAGTTTTAATTCTGGACTTCATTTTTTCTGTGACATTTTGAAGTAACAGCAAAACCAATTCCTCACGCTGACGACTATTGGGCAAATGCTCTAACTCCTTAAAACTATTGTGCTGTTAAGACAAAGGAACGGTGAGGACAATTTCCGAAGGAACGGATGGGGAGGATTCGGATAGGCCCTTAGATACGATTGGTATCTAATCGGATACGAGGTTGTTGATGGGTTCTATGAGAGCCTTTGTTTGGGAGCATTAGGTAGGAAGACGCAGTCTCATGCATGAGGTTTCTCTTTTGAAGTTTTCCATAATTGTAGGGTCGCTCTTCTCCAACTGACCAAGATTCTACATGATTCCATAGCCACAGCCGCCGAGTGTTTTGATAGTAAGAGCATCACCTACCCACTACCGAATGTTTGGGACAGGGGAAGAACTGGGAGAACTACCAAAAAGAGAAAATGGCAAAAGAATAGGAGATAAGGGGTTAGGGGGCTTCTTGGGTAAGACAATAACCAAGGACGTTATCCCGGCCCCCAGAACTGAACCCCTCCCAGTTCGATGATCGCAGGAACTCCGGAAGGATGCCCATGAGCCACCTCGAAGCATGCGCCGAGTCTTGGATTGATCGTACCAGCTTGCACGCTATTCCCATCCATTCCTGCCATGTCATAACAACCAAAAGGAACAGCTTTAAGCCTTCTGCACCTACCAATAGTAGCTGAATGAGCGGGATGTTCCGCTCAAGTGCGATACGGTGAAAATCGGTCTAAATTTCGTTGAGCCAAACGAAAAGCTCCTTAAGCGTGTAATGTCCTGTCACGGTCATTGGAAAGCCCTGGGTGAACATATAAAAGGAAGAGGGGCACCGGGTATCGTGATTGAAGCAGGGTAGGAAAATGCAGTTCACCGTTTCTGTCAAATGCCGGAAATGAAAAACTGAGCTAGACTAATGCTCCCAGAGTTTGACTTCCAAGCATTTTGAAACAGGCAGTATGGTATAAATTGCAAATACCTGCCTTGGCTAAGCGATTGTTATGTCAAGCGAGAACACTGCAATTCGTGCCAGCTCCTCATTTCAATTCTCTGAAAAGCATGTAGATTTAGCCATGTTTCTTTTTAAAAACTGGGCTGATAATCCACTTGGCAATTTCTAATTGGTGAGATTTTTATAGCCAGCAACGGTTTATTTAAACTTAGAATACCTCTGCGCTGTAGATTCCATGAGGTTGGCTTAAAAAAGTATTAACGTTGCACACCAAAAGGAGGCAAGGCCAGCACACCACCTGGGGGACTAGTAAATCGACGGTTACAACTTTAACACCGTTGAACTATAATTTCTTTGAATTAGGTAAGAAAGCTTCGCCATTTTTGAAATAATAATAAATAGAAAAAATAGAGGAATAAAACAGGGTGGAATTTCTTTCGTATGACGAAACCCGGGAAAGGTTGAAAATACCACCATCGGTACTTAGCGCCCTTTTGGCTAGTGGATTGCTAGTGTAGTGTCCAGCAAATAGATGGACTATAGATTCCTCCCATGCTACGCTACGGATCATG
>JACDDF010000592.1 GCA_013817135.1 Nitrospirales bacterium | reverse complement strand
CGCACTGAACAATACTACGATGAAGCCGGCTCCGGACCAGACGAATGAATCTGCCCCGATTCTACCGATTAAAACGGTAATTCCGATGCTTGTAGAGTCAAACCACAAATGCGGCTTTTCAGGAAAACGCCCAGCCTTTCCAGAGAGCGAATCGTTGTGGTTTGTTTTGCTGACGAATCCTCCCTAATAAACACCAACCTCGTTGAGATTCGGATAGGCCACCTCACTCCAGAGGATAGCCCTCGCACTCCAGCCGTGTGTTCGCGGCGTAGTTTGTGAGTCACATGGGGTACACAACTTGGACTTGTTCTTTGATCGCATGAAGAACGTCAAAAAACGACTCCCGACCCCATTAGTTTTGCCCACATTAGCGGATGTGTATCAAGATCAGGGCCGGGAACCTAGGGATTTATTTCCGGGTGGCGGCGGGTTCAGATGTCGTCCGCAGAGGTTGGGAGAAAAGGCGGGAGACTAAACCCAAATCAACTCGAAAACTCACAGCCCAAGGCCCATATGAACGCCTCATCCGATTTGTTTTTCCCTGGCTCCGGGTCACTGTTGTACCGATATTCGAATGCCACCTTCAAATACAAATTCCCATACACTTCTATGCGAGCTCCCTGCTCCGCTGTCAACCGTAGAGCGGTACTTCCCCCTACTCCCAGGTCGCGAAATCCTTTTTGGCGGTGGTACATCCGTACTCGATCCGAAATCAGTTCATAACTCCAATCCACCGCCCATGCACCAGTTGCGGTTTTGGTCGTCCCGGTCTCTTGAAATTTTTCGTAAACAAACGCGGGACCGATGGACCCACTTAAACTATGGCTTGGGGTATCGAAAAATTGATACCCGAGACCCAGGCCGGTCGTACTCCGGAGATCCAATCCCTGAAACTTATCATATTCGAGGAATTCGTAACTGTTGGCAAACAACCTTTTGGTGAAAAAATAATCATAGCCTAGTGTGCCTCTGGCATTTTTGGCTGTGTTCTGTCCATCGGCCGAGGCAAAGGCATACTTGCCGTTCAAGAGGCCACGGTGTCGTTCTGTCCAAACCGTATTGTCGGTTGAGGCGTTCACAGCCGTGGTGTCCGTATTCCCCTTCGTGCGGTTACCTCCAAGGTCGAAGTTTCCTTTATAGCGTAGATCTGGAATATTGATGGTCTTTACACGCGCCGGCGGTATGCCTCCACTTCCGCCTAACGCGGTCACAGTCGTACGGGAGGTCTTTAGAAAATCATCCCCATCGGACTCATTCTTCTCCTCAAAAACTTGAACGGAAAGCGGTGTTCGGGACTGGAGTTGTTCTACTTCATCCCACTGAACCGATATAGCCCCCGCATAAGCAGTTTTGATCGTAAGGGTTTTTTCTTCCATCGAGGCAATGGTTCCGATAAGATGCATGCCATTCTTGAGAGTGATCTCATCTAACTCTTTACTCTCTTCACCCGCCCCGGCTTCCTCTTTTGAGTTTCTGATGGCCTTTACGGAATTGAGGGCTATCATCACGGGAGCCGATTCCTGGTCCTTTAACACTTGGATTGAACCAGGCTCAGCTAATTGGATTCGGCCTTCATAGGTCTCGCCGGTATCCAGAACGAGAGTGACCGGCTCTTCAGTCGCCAACCCCGTCACCTCTTTCCAACGAAGCGGAATAGGATTCTGCATACTCGTCGACGCTCTCACCCGCAGGACACCATTCGTCATGCCAAATATTTTGCCTTTCAGAATGGTGCCATCTTTGAGCGCAATATGTCCTGAGACTGCGGCATAAAGAGGACCGCCCCCACTGATCAGCAGAATACCAAGAAAGACCATGAAGAGCTTTAATCTCAATGCCATGATTCTCCTTGGTAGGGAAGAGATCCTTGTGCGTGATAAATCGAATGCTTCATCACAAATCACGGACAATCAACAATCATTCCTATTAAAAAGGATTTCGGCAAACTTTACGAAACACTGTAAGAAAATTAGGTCTGCAACTGAAAGATTTGGCGTGAGCAGAAGTTGAGATGGAGCCCCTCAAAAGTGCACGGTACCCGAAAAGGTTGGAATTATAGCCACAGATCCACCACAAAGCTACCCCAATAGGGTGCCAGACAGGATAAATTGTGTAACTTTCGGAAATGGGACATTTCACTTTTATTCATATACAAAAAAAAGAAAGATCTCTGCTGACGACGGGCGGGGATAACATCAGGGGATGGCGACTGATGTATTTTGGAGAAAAAAAGGGAAGCGTTCCCTTGTGGGAAATAGCTTTTCTTAGTCAGGATGAATCCGAGTATTTTAAGAGCCCTTGACCCCAAGTCCTGCCATCGATCCTTTATGATCGAGAAAGAATGCGTAGATGGCGACTTTGGCTGTGGTGGTCGTGAATAAATTCGCACAACCCGT
>JACDDF010000591.1 GCA_013817135.1 Nitrospirales bacterium | reverse complement strand
ACCCAGACGGAGAAAGAACACCACCCCAATACCAATCACCACAACCTCCCCCACCAATAGGACACGCCATTTCCATAACGGTGGGTCGGTCAACTGAGACTCTTGCCGTTGAAGATTTGCCTGTAAATCCTGATCGCCAGCCTGAACGGCTATTCGTTGCGCGAGATGAAAGTAAAACCAATTTGTGGGGGTTTCTTCAGCTAACCTCGCTTGCAAAAAGCCATAATCCTCAGGTGAGGTTTCCCTCTGACCATATCCCGCTTCCAGTAACCGACGGAAAAGAGCCTGCGGTTGTTGCTCACTCTCCCATTTCGCCACAAACTGACTGAGTTGATTCGTTAAACCCGCTTCTCCATAGATCATTCCCAGATACAATCCATCCAAAGGTCTGGACTGTTCATCAACTGTTTCTTCATACCACAGCCGGATTTCCTCCTGCGTCTCCCCATCTTGTCCCCCCAAACGATACATCACTTGTTCAAACGACGAAAGTTCAGGAAGGCGAGATTCAAAGCTCAGCATCCGGCTGGCGATCCGCTCAAGATCCCGGCTTTCAGGTGAAGCCAGGCGCACATCATCAGAAAGCGTCACCGCCCAAAAGAGCAGTCCCATTCCTGCCGCACACACCATCAAACACACCACGGTCAGCAATGAGGAAAATTGAATTTCTTCCTGAAGGTCCAAGCGGGTGTCTGATGTGGGATCAACCAATTGCTTTGATTCCATAATCATGTCTCACAGGTACGATGAAATTTTGCTTCCGGCAAAGACCAGAAACGATACCATGATGTCCAGGTGACGTGCTCAATATTGACTCAGCTGAGGACTACCAGCCCCATATCAGCGAGAACAGTCTCATTGTGTTTCGAATACGTATTAAAGCTGAAGATCCTACGGCACGCTCAAAACTCAAAATCGAATGCAAACAATGGCAAGAACTTTTTGATCCCAACCTCTTTCATACAGAACAATTTCCTAACCGCTTTCAACCCTTCTCCTTAGCAAAGAGCAGCAAAGCATATTTCCAATGGCCTTAGGCCAAACCAAAAATCCTGTCTTTAGTTTCGCCGAAGGAACCTCCTCTGTCAGAAAGAACCCCGGCATAAATTCTTCCATTTCTTTAAAGGTTTCTAGGCAATGGTAATGGCCCATTTCCGGCAGCCAGCCATACCCCTAACTTGGATTATCCGATACAATATAAGAAAAAGGCCTGTAATCTATGGCTATCTCAATCAAGATTGATCCATTTCGCAACTAAAGAGGAGGGAATCATTGGTGTGGAATTTTTTTAAACGACAGCAAAATGGTCAAAGTTCCTCGCAAGATATCGGCCCCTACTCCAATTACCGGATGGCCGTGCGATTAGAATTGACTCAACGGACCGGGGTTTTCGCACAACTCGCAACCGCCATCGCGGAAGAAGGTGCCAGTTTGGGCGCGTACGATATGGTCTCAGCCACTCGCACCAAAGTGATTCGGGATATTACCCTGGATGTCCAGAGTGAAGAACATGGCGAACGGGTCATGAAACGGCTGAATTCGTTAGCCGATGTTCGGGTCATCGCCTCTTCGGATCGGATTTTCCTCATGCATTTAGGAGGAAAAATCCGCGTGGAGAGCAAGTTCCCCGTGAAAACTAGAAATACTTTGTCCATGGTCTATACGCCTGGAGTCGGGCGCGTCGTCAAAGCCATTGCCGCGGATGAAAAAAAAGCCTATTCCTTTACGACGAAAAGTAACAGCATCGCCGTCGTAACGGACGGATCGGCCATCCTGGGCTTAGGAAATCTCGGTCCCCTCGCGGCGTTGCCGGTTATGGAAGGCAAAGCGATGTTGTTTCATCAATTTGCCGGAATCGATGCCTGGCCTCTCTGCCTCAATACCCAGGATTCGGAAGAGATTATCCGTACGGTGCTAGCCATTTCTCCCTCATTTGGAGGCATTAACCTGGAAGACATCAGTGCTCCCCGATGTTTTGACATTGAGCGCCGGCTGCAGGCCGAGTTGGATATTCCGGTGATGCATGATGATCAGCATGGAACGGCTGTGGTCATTTTGGGGGCACTTCTTAATGCCTTAAAAGTCACACGCCGAACCATCGATGAAATAACCGTCGTGGTCGTCGGATTGGGAGCCGCAGGCACGGCCTGTTGTGAATTACTTTTAGGAGCCGGGGTTACCAGACTGAAGGGATGTGACAAACAGGGCCTGGTGTTGGATCGACCGGTGGAAGACCTTCTACCGCATCGCCATACTCTTCGCAGCCTCATTCAGTATGATCAGCCGACGGGAACCGTTCAGGACGCACTGAAAGATGCCCACGTGGTGATTGGTCTTTCCACGGCCAACATTTTAAAACCCGAAGATTTAGCCCTCATGGCCAAGGATCCCATTGTGTTTGCC
>JACDDF010000590.1 GCA_013817135.1 Nitrospirales bacterium | reverse complement strand
GTGCCAGGCTGAATCCACAAATCAAAGAATTTATCGATCTCATTGCCAGCCTCGTCAAAGAGTTGCCCAATCTTATTGCCGTTGAAGGGCATACGGACAATCAGCCGATTCGATCGTCTCTCTATCCCTCCAACTGGGATCTTTCTACTGCCAGGGCCAATACCTTAGTCCTCTATTTGATCGACCAGCATCATCTCGCTGATTACCGATTGTCCTCAACAGGCTATGCAGGGACTCGTCCTGTCGAGTTAAATGATACACCACAGGGACAAGCCTCTAACCGTCGGGTAGAACTCATTGTGCTGAAGGACACCCGTTCCGACACGGATTCCTCGCACCCCTACCTTCCCTAGAATCTATTTCACAATCCGACGACCATTCAGGAGCATCGCCTGACCCGATTCCTGCCTTTCGCTAGGCAGGATCAGGCCTATGAGGAAAGTAGTGCCGGTATGGGCTAGTGTGCTGCGCGGGATTACAACGCCTCTCGGTTTTAGGCAAGAACGGTTCAATAGGCAACAATTGCCATTGTGGCCACAATGGTGCCGGGTTTGTGGAGTGAAAGCTCCTCCCTCCCTAAAAAATAATTTCTTCCGGCTCTCTCCCGGTCCGAATTCATGTCCCTACCTTATTGGCACATGCGTTGCAGAATTCTTTAGGTATTCACCTCAAGGAGGAAGCAATGAACAGAGGTATCTATCCGCCTTTAGCCGGGGCGATTACACTTGAACACCGCTTGGAAGTCCTCTCCCATAATATTGGGAATGTGCATACCACAGGGTTTAAAAAGGATAGGCCGGTCTTCGCCACAATCCTGGGACAAATCTCAGGGCCTTCGGTGGCCGGAATAGATTTGTTTCCTTTGATGGATGCGCTTCGGCCTGATCGATCACAAGGCACTTTATATCAGACAGGGGAACCGTTAAATGTAGGGTTGGAAGGCGATGGGTTTTTGGTCGCCCAAACGCCAGATGGGTTGCGTTATTACCGTGGCGGGAAATTGTATCGGAATGCGAATGGAAACTTGGTGACTCATACCGGTGACCCACTCCTAGGAAAGAAAGGGCCTATTACGCTTCCGCCTGGTGAAGTGGTGATTGGCGCTGATGGGACTCTTTCGGTCAATAATCAGGTCGTGGACAAGTTACGGTTGGATAAGATGGCCGATGGCCAAGAAACGGCTAAGGTGGGCAATTTATTCTGGACTGTTCCCGATCAGGTTGTCGCCGATAAGCAGACGACCGTGCATCAAGGCATGTTGGAGCAATCCAACGTTAATCCTGCTCTGGATATGGTTGAGTTGATCAAAGTGACCAGAGAATACGAACAAATGCAAAAAGCGATTAAAGCGATGGATGAACTGGCGGCCCAGGCCATTCAAGCCGGTCGGGTTCAAGGATAGAACACGCATGACGAATATCACGAAAGCATAGCGCTATATGACCAGGTACTGGATGCAAGTGCGTAAGGGAAAGAAGGGAGAGCGACTACAATGATTCGAGCGATGCATACCGCTTCAACGGGCATGTTTGCCCAACAACTCAATATCGATACGATTGCGAACAATCTCGCTAACGTGAATACGACAGGGTTTAAACGAAGCCGAGCGGAATTTGCGGATCTTCTCTATCAAATCACCCGTCTGCCTGGAGCCAGTGCCTCGAATGTTGGAGTGTTCCCCGTCGGAATCCAAGTTGGGCTAGGTGTCAGACCGGTGACCGTGGCCAAGGAATATGTTCAAGGAAGCCTCAAGCAAACGACCAATCCGTTGGATTTGGCAATTGAAGGGGTTGGATTTTTCCAAGTCACCCGTCCGGATGGGACCACGATGTATACGCGGGCGGGATCCTTTAAACAAGACAGTACCGGCAATGTGGTTTCGGGAGATGGCGACCAGCTGATCCCGAGCATAACTATTCCGTCCGGAGCACTCCAAGTCGATATTGGGCAGGATGGAACCGTGTCCGCGTTATTACCAGGAGTATCTCAGGCCACGCAGGTCGGGCAAATTCAATTGGTGCGATTTGATAATCCGTCAGGTTTGATTGCGCAAGGGAATAATTTATTTTCAGAAAGTTCGTCTTCAGGTCCTGCTCAGCAGGGGACCCCGGGCTTTTCCACTGGATTTGGAAATATCCAGCAAGGATTTCTTGAAATATCCAATGTGAATATTGCGGATGAAATGGTCAATATGATCATTGCTCAACGGGCCTATGAACTGAATGCGAAAGCCATTCAGGCATCGGACGATATGATGCAGGTTGTTAACGGACTCAGGCGTTAGAGGATACAATTTTGATGACAATCATTCTGTTTCTGGGATTGCTTCTGTGTGGGCATGGGTGGGGGACAGTCGAAGGAATGGCCTGGGCGGAAGGGCCAGTCTCATCGACTCCTGTCCGT
>JACDDF010000046.1 GCA_013817135.1 Nitrospirales bacterium | reverse complement strand
GTATGGCATCTGTTGCCTGCTCATTTTTATTTCCCTAGGTCCACTCCCGGTTTGCTCGGAGGCCTCTTCCCAAGGAACGGAACCGACCATTTTGGGCCAATGGGAAGATTTTCAATCCGTTATGAATGATCATGGTGTGATCTTTCAGACGATCAACACCTTGGATGTTTTGTCCGCGGCAGCAGGTGGTCTTCGTCAAGAAAATTCGGTGGCGGGGGATCTGGATTTACTGCTGACGGTGGATGGTGACCGGCTATTGGGTTGGGATGACGCCACATTCTTCCTGTACGGATTGGGCCTGTATGGAGATGATCCGACCCAGAATGTCGGCGACATACAGGGGGTCAGTAGCATCGCCGCCCCCAACATCTGGAAACTTTTCGAAGTCTGGTATCAACAAAACTTTTTGCAGGAGCGGTATTCATTGCTCGCCGGGCTGTACGATATTACCTCTGAGTTTGATGTCATCCGGTCCTCCTCGGAGCTTTTCCTGAACAGTTCGTTTGGAACGGGCGCAGAATTCGCCGCAAGCGGAGGAGGTGGTCTGTCCACTTTCCCCAACACATCCCTGACGCTCCGTGGCCAAGCGATACTAAGCGATGCGCTAGCCATTCGTGTCGTTGCGGCCGATGGAGTCCCTGGTGACCCCAATGACCCTGGCACGGCCGTGATTTTGCGTAAACAAGACGGCGTGTTTATCGGTACGGAACTCGCGTTTTATCACCTACGCCAACGACAAAAAAGAGATGCACGGGAAATCCTCAGGAAACGTCCGTTCCGCCTCGTCTTTCAACGAGTCGGGCGAGCGGCGCCAATAGTCTATCAAGGAAAATACGCTCTTGGATTGTGGGGATCTACCAGGAATCAGGAGGATCTGAGCGCACTCGATTCGTCCGGAAACCCAACCACACGAGATGCCACTTGGGGTGTCTACGGCTTGGCTGAACAGATTGTCTATCATGAAAGAGAAGACCGGGACCAGGGACTCACGCTTTTTGGTCGTGCCGGATGGGCTGATCCTCGTGTGCATCGCCTCTCCCTATATTATGGCGGCGGTCTCGTCTATCGAGGTCTCATTCCTGGTCGAAATGAGGACGAGATCGGGGTAGGGGTGGTGGCGGCGTTGAATGGGAGTCATTTTAGACGGGCACAACAGCGAGCAGAAACTCCAGTCGATCATGCTGAAATTACGCTGGAAATGAGCTATGCGATCAATGTCCGTCCGGAAATCATGATCCAACCTGACGTGCAGTACATTATTAATCCCGGTACCGACCCGACAGTGCGAAATGCCGTCGTGGTTGGTGCGCGACTCCAATTGAACCTGAATCGGTTTGAAGGCCCATCAACCACGTCGGTTGAAATCCAAAAATAGAGATAGAGCAGCTCAGGCCCCAAAAAATACGTCTCTATTTTCGTATGTAAGACGATGATCAAAATCCTTTATCGTCGTTGCCTGCATACGCTGGAGCGGCTTCGCGGCTATGCGTTGAACCAATCGCATTCATCTTCATTGCTGAGTCGGAGACTTTAGGGGAGTAGATTTAGTTGGCAGTTGTGCACGCAGGTCGCCGCTTAGCCGAGCTCACATACGCTTCCTACGCTCAGTTCGACCGAGCGGCTTTTGATTAATCTTTGAGTAATTCAAATCATGATGAGAAAACTTTTTTGGGTTCCAGTCTCCTTTTTTTTCCTATGGATTGCGGCCCCTCCAAGCCTGATTGAAACACCCAAAATTGGGAGATCATTCACGAATTCCTAATTTTTCCCCTCGGAGGGAAGGTGGGCAATATCAACAACCTTATCATCCTCATCTACTAACAGTGTCACCTGGGTGCCTTTGGAAAGTTGAGCTAATTCATCCTTCAGATATTCCCAGACGGGTAATGTGAGGGATTCCTTATCTTTTGTTCGAATTGTTACTGTTTGCTTCTCCGGCTTCACCTGGACGATTCCGTCAATATGTCGGTAAACATTCATCGCTGTCGATCGCTCCCAGTCGTCGGCTTCGGCGACGACGTCTTTCGATAAGGTTGCGCTGGCAATTTTATTGGTTTCATCAATCAGAAACAGTCCTTCAGTGTCGAAGGGTATGGCGGCCACTTCGCTTCTGGCCAGCGGGCGAACTGGATATGACTGTTCTTGCCCATCGTCGGTTTTAATGATGGCTTGTTCCTGTCCTACTTTTAATGGTTGGGCCAGCCTGCCTTTAATGACCTTGTGGTGACTATGGCTCAGACTGTTTTTTTTATGGTAATCCACAACAAGGTTTTTGGCATCCACGACAATCGCGACCTTATCGCCCTGCTTCAGAGTGAATCCCTTTTCTTTAGCCCGTTCCAGGGAAAGGTAGCGTGGACTGATTTCTCCGGTATCCCCGGAATTGACCTTCGCTTGATCCGCGGCTATGCCCTCCACAACCCCATTGATGACACGATGGCCGGGAAGCAGAGTAAGCTGTTTGCGTTGGTCTGCCTTTTCACCCTGGTTCATGCTGGATTGAGGTTTGGATCCGGCGGTACGGCCCGTATCATCGCCTGCAATAGCAGGAGTGATCCCCATCAAAAATGAAAAACAGAGTCCAATGACCAGGGTGCTCTTCCATCCAAAAATTTTTAGGTAGGAATGTGACATAGGTTCTCCTTCTTCATATTAGCTAGATAGTCCCGGCTCTTGACCTACCGGTTGCCGGACTCTCTGCTTTGAGATTGAGCGAAAGTCCGGCAACAAGTTACCGCGGGAATAGTGTTCACATTCGAGGATTAACGTTCTTAGTGCCTGGGAGTGACAGGCATAGTCCGGTCAACGGCATCAAGGGCCGAACCACCGGCGATCGAACTCATGGCCCGATCACGTTCCTTTCGGATATCAGCCGTTTCCTTTTGAAGGGCATCCCGCTCTTTTAAATATTGATCCCGTTCCTGCTGCATACGGTCGGTGTCCTCGTTCCCTGATGCACTACCCATCTTGGCACTGCTGCTTTGGCCTTGTATGGATTTCATCCCGGAAGCATCATTTTGGGAGCCACTGTTCGCCTGCATGGCTTCCTCGAGATCTTTTTTCGCTTGATCTCTTTCCTGTTGAGCTTGATCCAGGCTTTGTTTGGCTTGATCACGTTCTTGTTTCAATTGATCACTCCATTGGATATCAGCCCCGGATTGCATATTGGCCCGAACTTCCGGCGCAGAAGTGGACCCTGACCCCACCGGAGAAGACCCCATGCCCTGTCCAGCTAGGACGGTTCCCGGAAGAAACAACATGCCGGTGGCCAGTACGACGCTGCCGAATGTTTGAATGGAATGTTGTGATGCGAATGGTCTCATAATCGTGTCCTCCTAATTGAGTGGTAAATAATTCCGACCTGAGAAGAAAGGCGGAAGAAAAAATTGGAAGCCTCGAATTAAGCTTCCTGATAGGAATCACATCATGTTTCGATGTTATTCAATCTCTCCATCCTACCTGGCGGCATTCGTTCTGTGCACGGACAAATTCTGTATCCTACCTTTGGATATGTACAGGCGGCTGTTCGTCGTCTGCCGGCCCAATCGAAGAGATTATGGTACCGAACGTATTGGAATACCACCAGGAAAAGAAACATGCCTGGACCCATCGCCGGCGGCAATTTATATATTTTTTTCTCCACGGAAGGAAGGTGAAGGAAGAGATGGGGATGATGAGTGCGTATGGGGAGTCAGCACGTAATGATGTTCAATGGCCGTTTTAATGTGAGCGAGGCTCTGCGAGGATTCCAGGGCCTCATTGGATTCTATTTCTTCAATCTCGGCTGCGAGAGTTTCATCTTTAATACATTCCCGTAACCAGTTTGAATAATCGTGATCTCTCAGATGGTACATCCAAGTCTCAGAATCGATCCCCTCAGCCAGTTGTAGAAAAACCATAAGATTTTGGGCGCGAAGGTTGAGCTTTCCTTCAGGACCTTGAAAATAAAAGCTTCGATCAGGTCCCAATTCACCTTCAGCATACTTCCGCCGGTGACGTCTCCGCTCGCTCCGGTTGGGCATGACCTCGAATCGAACAGGTTCAGTTCCGGCAGAACGGTTCCAGAACACCGCCTCTCCGGGTTGGAGTCGATCGAAATCCAAAGACGGCATGGACTCCCCAACCGACCTGGTAAAGTTCTCTATTCGGTCGGCGGGAGATTTCCCGATCACCACGATTGCGTCCACTGCAGCAAGAGCCTCTGCTGCCATCTGATCGGGATGGACCGTGATCATGAGTAAGGATAGTGGGGAAGGCGAAAAGAGCGCGGTGGGGACGTCCCATTCCGCCGGCATCAAATGGTGGGTTTCATCAAGCACAATCCAATGAGGGCGGCCGGTCCGTGCACGGTAGTCCTGAAGATCCTTGAACATCGTTTTGAAAAATGAAGGACGGTCCTGGACCGAAAGACCAACCAGATTGATCACCAGATTGGTATCCGGGTTTTCCAGAATTTGAATCACCTCTTTCGTGTTGGGAGTATGATCCATGTTTCCCAGGATCACCGCCTGTTCCAACGTTTCATAATCGCCTTCAGGATCGATGATACAGCATTGGTAATGTGCATCCGTGAGACGCTCGATGATGCCGGTTGACAAAGTGGACTTACCACTTCCCGAGGAGCCGGCTAATAGAAGGTTCGGGCCATAAGGGCTGATGCGCACTTCCTGTTTCGTATCGGATGTTCCGAGCATCACATGATGGCGGTGAAGAGTTGCGTCCAGAGAGCCCAAATCATCGGCCAGGAGGTGTCCGATGAATTCCACCACGCCGTCTCCCTGCTCACCTTCCGTCACAATGTCCGCCCGTTTCTTGACGGCGGGGAGGGCATTACCCACGGCCGCGGAGCATTCCACCATTCCCAGGAACGCCAGATCATTTTCGGCATCGCCAATTCCGGCAACATTGTGAGGGGAGAGGCCCATTTTGCGAAGCGCTTCTGCAAGTCCCGTGGCTTTGCTGAATCCGGCCGGAAGCATCATGACCGCCTCTTTATTGAAAATCAGCTGGATATCCAATCCGAGGTCACGAATCACTTCCAGCACGGCTGTTTCATGCGGCCGAACGGTGGAGACAATATTGCGTCCAACCGAAACGGGAACCCCCCTGGAACGGAGCTGAAGGATGAATTCATTCGACGGAGAATCAGACAATACCACCGTTTCCTTGGTAGAAGGTTTGTAAAGCAGAAGTCCATTCTCGGCGACTATCCACTCGAACAAATGAGGATGGGGAAACACATACAGCAAATCATCCAACTCCCGGCCCGTGACAAGAAGGAGTTTTCGATTCGTGGTCAACACTTTTTCCAGACTTCGAATGGTCGGTTCATGAACCCGTCCATGGAGGGCCAAGGTCCCATCATAATCTGTAGCCAGGGCAAGATATCTCATGATTTCACCAACCTATCAAAGGATCGAGGGTTTATTGTGATTAGAATTAACTGAAGCCTAAGACCGAGTGTATTAGGGAATTGAAGTGCATAAATTGTGGAAACATGACTTCTTGAATGATAGGGAAAAGGGGGAGTGCACTCAAAAATGTTTTATTCGCTTTCTTGCCCCTTTAATTGAAAAAGGGCCGAAGCCTTGATGGAATGGGAAGCTTCGTTCCCAATTAAATTGTTCGTTCAGATTATTAAGGCGAATCGGCTTACCATGATAATGACCTCCAATAATTGTACCATCACCATTAAAAATCCTAGCACTGCATGTAACACCTTCAGGATTCTTACCCCATTTTTTGAATGCAATGACTCCACGAAAGAAAATCTGTAAAACTTTTTACATACTATGGGAATTATGAAGGGGATTGAGGAAACGTCTAACTAGCAGAAACCCCTGAATCGACCATAAGTATCACCCCCTGAAATTTCATTTCCTTATCCAGTCAGGGGGAAGAATAAAAACTTACGCTGTCGGTCTTTCATTACACGACGGATTCATGAAGAGTGCGCCGCACGATCCCAGAAGCGAAGCTTTCGGCACGCCTCAAGAAATTGCGTGGATCCCTTCCCCTTATCAAGCGCAAAAAATCCAGCGTCTAGACTCTCCTGCACTCCGGCCTTCTGAAACAGAGGAGTGGCAGCTTCGACGTAACCGATAAACTTCATATGAGCAAAGGCGTCAGCCACAAAATCCCGCGCCGCCGGATCCTTGGCCAAAGCGGTTGATCCCTCCTCGGAGGGTAGGAGAGCAACCGCGTCATACAGGACGGATGGGCCACCATCCACCTTTTGGGCCGCTTCAATCCATGTCCCGTCACTGGCTTCCACCCCTCCCACACCGGGAGCGACAATTTCCATGAGCGCCCCTGCCGATTTGACTGCGGCTTTGAGGGATTTAAACAATTCCATATCCACTCCATCGGTGATGAGCACCCCCAGCTTTCGCCCTTTGAAGGTATTGGGACCATTGAGAAGCATACTGAGCGCCGGTGACTTCTGAAGATCCTCCCGTGTCGGTTTGGCAGCATCTGCGGGCGTGGGCATCTGCTTGATACGCAACCCTTTGGCGACTTCTTTGGCCAAATCCTGATGAATATTGAGTAAATGAGAAACCATTCGAATTCGGATGTCCAGACGTTCCACCTTGCTTAATTCAAAGACCAATGCGTTTGCCATGTGATTTTGTTCAACATCGGTCTGGCTGATATAAAATTGGCGGGCCTGACTATAGTGATCGGCGAAGGTCTCCGACCGAAGACGCACTTTGGGGCCTTCCTCTTCGGCAGGGAAAGAGTGAAATCCTTGTTCCGGGGATTCCCGTGGGCCTGCCTCTTCTCCGCTCCAGGAATTGGGTTCATAGTTGGCTCGTCCTTGGGGATTTTGCAAAGCCATGTGTCCATCCTGCTGGAAGTGACTGAAAGGACACTTAGGCGCATTGATGGGTAAGTGGGTGAAATTCGGACTGCCGAGCCGTTTGAGTTGCGTATCAAGATAGGAGAAATTCCGCCCCTGAAGGAGCGGATCGTTCGAAAAATCCATACCGGGCACGATATTTTGAGTACAGAAGGCGACTTGTTCGGTTTCAGCAAAGAAATTTTTCACGCAGCGATCCAGAACGAGGCGGCCGACCCGCCGGATGGGAAGAATTTCTTCGGGAATGAGCTTGGTGGCATCCAATACATCAAAGTCGAATTGCTCGGCGAATTCATCGTCGAACACCTGCAATCCTAGTTCCCATTCCGGATAATCTCCTTGTTGAATAGCGCTCCACAGATCACGTCGATGAAAATCCGGATCGGCGCCGTTTATTTTGACGGCCTCGTTCCAGACCACAGACTGCATACCCAGCTTCGGTTTCCAGTGAAATTTCACGAAACTTGATTTTCCCTCAGCATTAAGCAGTCGGAACGTGTGAACGCCAAAACCTTCCATGAAACGAAAGGACCGTGGAATCGCCCTGTCGGACATGATCCACATCACCATATGCATGCTTTCGGGCGTCAGAGAAATAAAATCCCAAAAATTATCATGCGCCGTTTGAGCTTGGGGAAAACCGCGATCGGGTGCCGGCTTGGCTGCATGAATGAGGTCCGGGAATTTAATGGCGTCTTGTATGAAAAACACCGGCATATTGTTCCCCACAATATCCCAGTTACCTTCTTTGGTATACAGCTTCACGGCAAATCCCCTCACATCTCTCGCCAGATCAAATGATCCTTTATTTCCCGCCACGTTTGAAAAGCGGACGAAAGCCGGGGTTTTTTCTCCCGGACGTTGAAATAGGTCCGCCTGGGTGATGTCCGCAAGTGACTCATAATTCTCAAAATACCCATGAGCTCCGAATCCGCGTGCATGCACAACTCGTTCGGGAATCCGTTCATGGTCAAAGTGAAAAATCTTTTCCCGAAAGTGAAAGTCTTCCAATGCGGCTGGACCCCGCACTCCGATTTTGAGTGAGTTTTGGTCATCAGCAACGGGAATACCTTGTTGCGTAGTGAGAACCGGATTATTTTTTCCGCTGGTCTGATGGACTTCCCCTCCTGTGCCGACCTGAACAGTTTGATCAGCATATTTCGCAGTTTTCCGGGTGGGAAAAGGGGTGGATTCAGAGGATTGTTTTTTGGCCATGCGAATCGCTCCTCATCATAGATGATTCCGAAATGAATAAATATGGAAAAAGTGACGTCAAAGATGTTCAGGATATAGAAAAATATGATTGATCCACACTGTTAGTAACCCTGGTAAGAGGATGCAACACATTTTAAATCCATTAGGATTTAAGGCACGTCTTCTGAAATTTTATTAAGGGTGGTCGTTCTCTTACACAGTAAAATTTGAACTCTTTACTTTCAGGCAATGATATCAGTCAATTTCATACCGATAGGGGAAATAGGAGATTTTCACTCAAGGGTTCATGGCAGTTCAAACTTTTTGTATTCAGGGGTAGGATGTGTTTGACTTAAGAGTCTGAGTTCAGATAAAAAATGCTACCTATTCTCTAATACCGATGCTAAAAATTTCAATCCGTATGTATGAAGGAGGCAAGAACGAATGATGATGCAAATTGGACAGAGCATACCGGATGGCACCTACCAGGCGTTTCACAAGGAACAGATTCGTTCTCTTACGTTGTCAGAAAATCAGGGCAAGTGGTTGGTGTTGGTGTTTTATCCTGGTGATTTTACATTTATCTGTCCAACCGAGTTGCAGGAAATTGGCGAGCTCTATTCGGAATTCCAGAAATTGGGAGCGGAAGTATGGGGAGTCAGTACCGATTCGGTCTTTGTCCATAAGGCCTGGCATGATACCTCACCGGCCATCAAGGGTATCCAGTATCCGATGGTTGCCGATCCCACAGGCAAACTGAGCCGGGAGTTCGGGACCTATCTCGAGGAGGAAGGCGTGTCCCTCCGAGGGAGTTTCTTGATCGATCCCGATGGTGTGCTGAAAGTTGCTGAAATACATGATAATAGCATTGGACGAAATGGCCGGGAGCTCTTACGGAAACTCCAGGCAGCTGTCCATGTCAGAGAAGGAAAAGGCGAAGTATGTCCGGCAAGCTGGAAGCCTGGCGATAAAACCTTGAAGCCTGGTCTTGACCTGGTCGGTAAAATTTAATGTAAGCACGTAAGCTTATAATCTCATCGGACCTCCCGGTACAAGGCTTGCCTGGCCCTGGAAACCGGGTGGTCCTGATGGGTGTCCGGTGTTGGCCGGGAGAGCGGTGGACTCGCTTAAGATTCACCCGCCATCCCCTCTGCTGGAGAAACCCTCCCGCTAAGCGGTATCCCCACTGCGGATGCCGCTTGGCCACCCCTCGCAGGGCCTTGGCCAATTGCCCATCAAGCTTCGGCCTCTTGGCTTCATCATTCACCCCGGAGCGGGGCGTGGCATACAGCCACGCCGCCCGCCGAGTACTGAGCCACGCGCACACGCCGCTTGCGCGACTTGCCGCCCTCATCGTGGGCGTACCACTTTTTGGCCTGCAGTTCCTTCATCCCTTCGACTTCCAGATCTCGTTCCGCCAAGACCTTCTTGAGCCGTGCATTTTCCTGTCGGAGTTGGCGTAACTCCCGCACATCATCTATCTCCATTTGTCCAAACTGCCGCTTCCAACGACAAAGGGATTGCTCCGAGCCGCCAATGTTGCCGAGCCGCCGCTTCGAGGGTCAAAGTTTCTGCGGCCCGCAAAATGCCCACCATCTGTT